>JBQCJQ010000078.1:0-2799 GCA_051952615.1 Humibacter sp. | reverse complement strand
ATTCTGGGCGTTCGTCACCATCGGGCGCGTCATCGTCGCACTGCTGCCCGCGCGCATTCCATCATGGGCCGTCTACATCCTGCTGCCCTTCCTCATCGCTCTCTCGAGCCTTGCGGTGGCGTCGGCGAGCGCTCCGACCGCCGCGGTGCTCGCCTATGCAGCCGCCGGCCTCGCCTGCTCCGCCATGCTCCCGCTCTCGGTGAGCTTCGCCGAGCGTGAGTTCGCCCGCTGGGGATCGACCTCGTCGGGCGAGCTCATCGCCAGGTACCAGGTGGGCTACGGCATCGCCGCGTTCGGCGTGGCGCCGCTCACCGCCGCGACCGGCATGACCATCGGCTCCGTGTACGTGGTCGGTGCAGGGGTCGCGGTGCTTCTCGCCGCTGCCGCGATCACCATCTCCCGCGGACGCGCCATACGCTTCACTCCCTCCGTCGCCACCAGTCCCAAGGAGTCATGACCATGCCGAAGATCCCTCCCTCCCACGGGTCGGCCGCCCGCACAGCCGAAGGCATCCGCCTCGCGGAGGCCGACGAGGCCCAGTGGCGCGACTGGGGCCCCTACCTCTCCGAACGCGCGTGGGGAACCGTGCGCGAGGACTACAGCACGGACGGCAACGCGTGGGACTACTTCCCTCACGACCACGCCCGTTCGCGCACGTACCGCTGGAACGAAGACGGCATGGCCGGCTTCTGCGACGACGGCCAGTCGTGGTGCCTCTCGCTCGCGCTCTGGAACGGCGTCGACCCCATTCTCAAGGAGCGGATGTTCGGGCTCACGGGTCCGCAGGGGAACCACGGCGAAGACGTCAAGGAGTACTGGTGGTACCTCGACGGCACCCCGACGCACTCCTGGAACACGTGGCGGTACCACTACCCGCAAGGACCTTTCCCTTACGAGAACCTCGTCGAGGAGAACGCGCGCAGAGGCAAGCTCGACCCCGAGTACGAGCTCGTCGACACCGGAGCCTTCGCCGACAACCGGTACTGGGTTGCGACCGTCGACTATGCCAAGGCCGGCCCGCACGATCTGCTGATGAACATCACGGTGGAGAACGCGGGGCCCGAGGAAGCGACCATCCACCTGCTTCCCACGCTCTGGTACCGCAACACCTGGGCGTGGGGCAACCCGAGCAACGACGCCAAGCCGGTGCTGCGCGCCGACGGGGGAAGTATCACCGGGCAGAGCCCGCGGTCGGGATCGCTCGTGTTCAGCGGCGAGGGCGACCCCGAGCTGCTGTTCTGCGACAACGAGACCAACACGGCGCGTCTCTACGGCGATGACGACTCACCCGAATTCCCCAAGGACGGCATCAACGACCACATCGTGCAGGGCGCGCAGACGGTCAACCCCGAGCAGACGGGCACCAAGGCCGCCCTCCACTACACGCTGACCGTCCCAGCAGGCGGATCGGCACGGGTGCGGGTGCGCCTCGTCGGCGTGGACTCACCTTCCGACGACGAACAAGAGGACTCGACGCCGGACGCGGCGATCGTCGCCGCCGAGTTCGACGACATCCTCAAGCTGCGCCGAACGGAGGCCGACGCGTTCTACAGCGCGACGATCCCGGCCGGCCGGCGCTCCGAGGAGTACCGGGTCGCGCGCCAGGCGTTCGCCGGCCTGCTCTGGGGCAAGCAGTTCTACCACTACGACGTCGCACGCTGGCTCGAGGGCGACCCTGGCTATCCGCCGCCTCCGCCCGGACGCGGACGCATCCGCAACGGCAGCTGGACCAACCTCGACAGCCACGACGTCATCCTCATGCCCGACCCGTGGGAGTACCCGTGGTTCGCCGCGTGGGACCTCGCGTTCCACTGCGTGACCCTCGCCCACATCGATCCCGAGTTCGCCAAGGACCAGCTCATCCTGCTGCTGCGCGAGTGGTACATGCACCCGAACGGCCAGCTGCCCGCATACGAGTGGAACTTCTCCGACGTGAACCCGCCGGTGCACGCGTGGGCGGCTGTGCGGGTCTTCGAGATCGACGGCCGGTCGGACTTCACGTTCCTGGAGCGGGTGTTCAGCAAGCTGCTGATCAACTTCACCTGGTGGGTCAACAGCAAGGACAAGGAGAGCGACAACCTGTTCGAGGGCGGCTTCATGGGCCTCGACAACATCTCGCCGCTCGACCGCTCGACACTGTCGCCGGATGTCGGGTACCTCGAGCAGGCCGACTCGACCGGCTGGATGGCGATGTACGCCCTCGACCTGCTCGACATCGCCCTGCGGCTCGCGATGCACGACAACGCGTACGAAGACATCGCGACGAAGTTCCTGCAGCACTTCACCACGATCGCCACGGCCGCGAACGCCGGCATCATGTGGGATGACCAGGACGCGTTCTACTACGACGTGTTCCACCGCTCGGACGGCGTCGACATACCGGTGAAGGTGAAGTCCCTGGTGGGGCTGGTTCCGCTGCGCGCGGCGCTCGCGTACGACGTGGACGGCGTCGGCGAGGCGCTGCCGGACTTCAAGGCCAGGGGCCTGTGGTGGCTCTCGAACCACCCGGAGGATGCGCGCCTCTTCCACACTCGCGACATCGACGGCGTGCGGCACCGCCTGCTCGCCCTCGTGCCGCCGGAGCGGCTCGAGCGGCTGCTTGGCAACCTCTTCGACGAGTCGGGGCTGCTCGGGCCCTACGGCATCCGGGCGATCTCGGCGTGGCACCGCGAGCACCCGTTCTCGATGCAGGTCGGGTCGAGCCTCGCGACCGTCGACTACGAGCCGGCCGAGTCCACCACCGACCTGTTCGGCGGCAACTCCAATTGGCGCGGGCCGGTGTGGATGCCCCTGAACGTG
>JBQCJQ010000077.1:0-2044 GCA_051952615.1 Humibacter sp. | reverse complement strand
CTTCCTGCTCTGGGATGTCGAAGGCAGGCCCGTCGTCACCGAACAGCTGACGGGGTATCGGGTGCTCGACATCAGCGGCGGCGACTTCAAACGCCACCCGACCGATCCCTACGCGATCTTCACTCTCTCCGCCGGCGATGCACCCGTCACGGTCGGGGTGGAGGTCTGCCTCGACCACTCCGACACTCGCCTGCGCCGCGGGGCGGCGCACAGTGCGTGGCGGGCAGACGGCGACGGCATCGACCTGCACCTCGTGCCGTCCTGCGGCATGCAGCTGCACCCGGCGTCCGTCGCGTCACGCGCGGGAGGCTGGGTGTTCAACTGCGACGGACAGTACGCGCTGGGCGGCCCGGCGACGGCGGGCTTCCCGCAGCGTTCGGTGGTCGGCGGGGTCGATTGCGCTTACACCGATTACACGAACCCCGAGGCCACGCTGTACGGCGCGCACACGCAACTCGCCCGCATCGGCGAGGCTGCGCTCGGAGGCGAGCGCGGAGCGCGGGACTCGCATGACGCGCGCTTCGATGGCGCACCGGACGTCGACGTCACCGTGGTGACCCTCGATGCGGATGCCGGCTTCGACGAGTTCTTCGCCGGTGGCCCAGGCGCCATCCACATCTACGGAAAGGCGTCACCCCTCCCCCTGCGCACCGCCGGCTGACCACCGCGTCACGGCGAGCGACAGCCTCACTCTCGCCGGGTGGCGTCCTGCACCTCGCCGACGAGCTCCTCGATGATGTCCTCGAGGAAGATCACGCCGAGCGTCTTCCCCGCCCCTTCGACGCCCAGACCGTCGGCCGTGCCTTCGACGCAGCGGCCGACATGGCTGGCGGAGCGGCGCATCAGCGCGAGCGCGTCCTCGACATCGGTGTCGGGCGCCAGCGAAACCAGTCGCCTGATGCGACTCGGCGGGATCGGCCGGGTGTACTCGTCGCCCTCGAGGTCGAGCACGTCCTTCAGGTGCAGATAGCCGACGGGCTCGTCCGACTCGTCCACGACGACGTACCGCGAGAACCCGTGCTTCGCGACCGCTCGTTCGACATCGGCGGGGCTGGCCGTCTCGGGGAGGCACACGAGCGAGTCGAGCGGAAGTGCGACATCCCTCACCTTCTTGGCCGAGAACTCGAACGCGTTGCTGAGCGTTCCGGTGCGGTCGGTGAGCACGCCCTCTCGGGTCGACTGGTCGACGATGGTCGCGACCTCGTCGAGCGTGAAGGTGCTCACCGCCTCGTTCTTGGGCGTGACGCCGAAGAGCCTCACGATGCCGTTGGAGGTCGAGTTCAGCGCCACGACGATCGGGCGGAACACCCTTGCGACGCCGACGAGCGGCGAGGCGAGCAGCAGCACGGCACGGTCGGGCACGGAGAACGAGATGTTCTTCGGGACCATCTCGCCGAACACCACGTGCAGGAAGGTCACGAGCACCAGCGCTATGACGAAGGCGATGCCGCCGATCCATGCGTCGGACAGCCCCGTCAGCGACAGCGGCGCCTCGAGCAGGTGGTGGATGGCCGGCTCAGACACGTTCAGGATGAGCAGCGAGCACACCGTGATGCCGAGCTGGGTGGTCGCCAGCATGAGCGTCGCGTGCTCCATGGCCCACAGCGCGGTGCGGGCTCGACGGCTTCCGCGCTCCGCCGCAGGCTCGATCTGCGAACGGCGTGCGGACATCACGGCGAACTCGGCGCCGACGAAGAACGCGTTGCCGAGCAGCAGCACGACGAGCAGCACGATTCCGACCCAGTCAGGCACGATCGCTCCCCCCTCGTGCGTTGCGCGGCTCGCGGCCGGGGTTTCCGCGGTCGCCGTCACCGGAGTCACCGTGGTCGTCCGACTCGTCGGGGTCCGGGGTAAAGCGCAGCGTGTCGACTCGCCGGCCGTCCAGGCGCTCCACGCGGAGCATCCCGCCGCCGACCCGCACCTCGTCGCCGACCACCGGGAGCCGGTCGAGCTCGTTCATCACGTATCCGGCGACGGTCTCGTACGGTCCGTCATCCGGGATATCGATGCCCGTTCTGTCCTTCACCTCGTCCGGGCGCAGCGT
>JBQCJQ010000076.1:0-3471 GCA_051952615.1 Humibacter sp. | reverse complement strand
TGCGCGGATTCCAGGTCGTCCCGCTGGAGCCCGGCGAGAGCCGAGAGGTGTCGTTCACGCTCGGATACCGCGACTTCGCGTACTTCCACCCCACGCTGAAGCGCTGGCACGTGGAGGGTGGCGCGGTCGACATCCTGGTCGGGGCCAGCTCGCGCGACATCCGTGAACAGGGCAGTGTCGAGCTGCGGATGACCGAGCCCGTCGTCCCCCTCGACCGCCAGTCGTCCCTCGCAGAGTGGCTGCACCACCCAGGAGGTCAGCAGGTGATCGCAGGACTGCTGCAGCAGGCCGCTGCGCAGAACCCGGATGCCGTCGACATGTTCCAGAACGAGGAGCTGATGGCGATGATGGGCTCGATGCCGCTACGCCGCATCGGACGCTTCCCCGGGATCGGCATCACCGACGAGCAGGTCGACGCGATGGTCGCCCAGGCGAACGCCGCGGCCGCCGGCTGACGCCGGCCCCGCTGCCGGCTGACGCCGGCCCTCCGCCCCTCCGCCCCTTCCGGACCCCGCCGCCAACCCACCCTTCGCCGACGCCCAAGGGCCGTTTCGAAGTCAAAAAACGCGAACGATCCCTCGAACGTTCGCGTTATTTGACTTTCAAACGGGATCTCGCTTTGGGCAGGGAAGGGTGAGGAGATCTCGTGGGGGATGGGCGAGGAGATCTCGGGTTGGGCAGGGAAGGGTGCGGAGATCTCGCGGGGGAAGGGTGATGAGATCCGCGGGGGAAGGGCGAGGAACGCGACGTGCTCGCGACACTCACGGACGGGGAGTGGCGGCGGTACGGAGCGCCTTGCGGATTGCGCGCACTATGACCGTCGGGTCTTTGATGTCGTCGTCGGTGGCATGGATGACGCGCCATCCCGCCTCTTCGAGTAGGACGGTGCGGCGCAGATCCGCACGCCATCGCTTCTTGCTCGAACGATGTTCATCGCCCTCGTACTCGATCGCGAGTTTGGCTGCGGGATAACTGAGATCGGGGTGCAGGATCAGCCCTCCCTCGACCGGCACCGGATGCGCCACCGTCGGTTCCGGCAGCCTTGCCGCGACCAGAATCAGGCGCAGGAGAGATTCGCGGGGCGAGTCCACGTTCGGCCGCAGCCGGGGGAGAGCCCAGCGGATGGCCGCAGCGCCGGGCTGCCGGCCGAAGCGCTGGAAGGCGTCGGCCAGGTCATCCATCGAGCACAGCGGGGTGGCGCGCTTTCCGCCCGGGAGCCGCCGTCCCGAGATGAGGAAGTCGCCGGCGGCGACCAGATCCTCACGCGAGATGCACGACGCGATCTGACACCAGGTGTCGGCCGGCAAGGTCACCGCGAGCTCGCCTATTGGGTATGGCCGGGCGAACCGCAGCACGTGGCCGACGGCGCCTCGGGTGCGCGTTCTCGTGCCACCGACCGTGCCGATGTGCACCTCGCTGGAACTCTCCAGGTGGAGTGGGAGTGGGATGCCCAACAACTGTGCAGCCGTGAGGTGACAGAAGAGCTGACCCTTCCGCAGGCGCGGCGCGTACATCCTGGCCCGGTCGAGGGCCTCTTCGATGCGGAGGCCGACGCTACGGACACCGTGGAACGGCACATCGAGATCGGCCGAGCGGAGTCGCCCTGGTGTCAATTCGTGGAAGCTCTCGTGCGAGACGTGGAACGCGGCGCCGCGCAGATGCGGGGGAAGTGGGACACGGGCGGGCACGAGTCGAGTGTCGTGTGTCGGCGCCCACGCCCGCCCTCGTTCTCCACAGACGCACGCACCCGTCGACGGAGGTGCATCGCTCGACCACCCGTTTGGAAGTCAAATAATGCGAATGATCGGGCCCACGTTCGCATTATTTGACTTTGAAACGGGGGTGGGTGCGTAAGAGCCCGGTGGGGCGTGCCGGGAGGGGCGGGGGTGGGTGCGTAAGAGCCCGGTGGGGCGCGCCGGGTGGGGCGGGAGTAGCCGGGTGGGCGGCGGCGGGGGCGCGGATCGCGGGAGCGCCCGCGGGGACACGTGCGGGGCACGCCATGGGCGCATAGCGTGGGGTGCATGAGTGCGGACGCGGGGGCGCCGACCGACACGGGTAACTCGACGCGGGATCCCAACGAGAAGACGTTCTTCGGGCAGCCGAGGTCGCTGTCCAACATCTTCGGCGTGGAGATGTGGGAGAGGTTCTCCTTCTACGGCATGCAGGGCATCCTGCTGCTCTACCTCTACTTCTCCACCGCCGACGGCGGTCTGGCGATGCCGAAACCGATGGCCGCTGGCATCGTCGGCGCGTACGGCGGCGCCGTCTACCTCTCGACGATCATCGGCGCGTGGATCGCCGACCGTCTGCTCGGCTCGGAGCGTGTGCTGTTCTACAGCGCGATCGTCATCATGTGCGGGCACCTGTCGCTCGCGCTCATCCCGAGCTATGCCGGCCTCGGCGTCGGCCTGGTGCTGATCGCGGTCGGCTCCGGCGGGCTCAAGGCGAACGCGACGACGGTCGTCGGCACGCTGTACTCCGAGAAGGATCCGCGGCGGGATGCCGGCTTCTCCATCTTCTATCTCGGTATCAACCTCGGCGCGTTCCTCGGGCCGCTCCTCACCGGGCTACTCCAGTCGACGATCGGCTTCCACTACGGATTCGGCCTCGCCGCCGTCGGCATGGCGATCGGGCTCGTGCAGTACTCCTTCGGGCGGAAGCGCCTTCCTCCAGAGGCGCGCCAGGTGGCGAATCCGCTGCCGAGGAAGCGATACCTGCTGTGGGTCGTGATCGCGGTGGCGGGTGTGCTGGTCATCCTGGGCCTCGTGCTCGGTGGGGTCATCCGGGCCGACAACCTCTCCATCGTGGTCATCGTGGTGACGATCGCCGCTGCTGTGGCGTATTTCGTGGTCATCCTCACGAGCAGGCTGACGGATGTCGAACGAAGCCGCGTCTACGCGTTCATACCGCTCTTCATCGCGAGCGCCGCGTTCTGGTCCCTCTACCAGCAGCAGTTCACCGTGGTCACCTTCTACTCGGACAACCGGCTGAACCGGGACCTGTTCGGATGGGAGTTCCCGATCTCGTGGGTGCAGTCGATCAACCCGATCTTCATCATCATCCTGAGCGGGGTGTTCGCAGCGATCTGGACGAAGCTCGGCGACCGGCAGCCGTCAACGCCCATCAAGTTCGCGCTGGGCACGATCATCATGGGCGCGGCCTTCCTGCTCTTCCTGCCGTTCGCCGGTGGCGGCAAGAACAGCACGCCGTTGCTCGCGATGGTGGGCATCCTGCTCGTCTTCACGGTTGCGGAGCTGCTGCTGTCGCCCGTGGGGCTATCGGTGTCGACGAAGCTGGCGCCGAAGCGATTCCACGCCCAGATGGTGGCGCTGTTCTTCCTCTCGGTCGCGCTCGGCACGGCGCTCAGCGGACAGCTCGCCGAGCTCTACTCGCCCTCGACCGAGGGGTGGTACTTCGGGGTGCTCGGCGCCATCGCGATCGTGATCGGCGCAGCGCTCGCCGCGATCACGC
>JBQCJQ010000075.1:0-12822 GCA_051952615.1 Humibacter sp. | reverse complement strand
TAGATGGTGTCGCGGCTGAGCAGACGGGAGATGCCGGTGGCGACGATGACGGCGAGCAGGAGGGGCAGGATGATCGAGTACTCGCCGGTGAGCTCGAAGAGGATGATCCCTGCTGTGATCGGCGCCCGGGTCGCCCCGGCGAAAACGGCGGCCATGCCGACCAGGGCGAAGGTTCCTGCTTGGCCCGAGAGCCCGGGAATGACGAGGCCGATGGCTTCGCCTGCCGCAGCACCGAACGCAGCGCCGATGACGAGGCTGGGGGCGAAGACTCCGCCGGAGCCGCCGATGCCGATGGTGAGGCTGGTGGCGGCCATCTTGGCGACGACGAGCAGCAGCAGGAACCCGATGGTGTACTTCCCGGCGACGCTCGCTTCGAGTACCGGGTAGCCGACGCCGTACAGCTGGGGCATCGCGAACAGCAGCAGGCCGAGCAGGAGGCCGCCGACGGCCGGGCGCAGCCATTCGGGGCCACGCCACGCCCAGTCGCAGACGTCCTCGATCAGGTAGAGGATCTTGCTGAAGAGCACACCCACCGCACCCGCGAGCAGCCCGAGGCCGGCGAAGAGAAGGTATTCGCTCGGCTGGGTGACCCGGAAGGCGGGCAGCACAAGGAAGGGATGATCGCCCAGGATGGCCCGTCCGACCACGGACGCCGTGATTGATGAGAGCATCACCGCAGCGAACGAGCGGGTGGCGAAGTCGCGCAGGATCAGTTCGAGGGCGAAGAAGACGCCGGCGATGGGCGCATTGAACGTGGCAGCGATACCGCCGGCCGCGCCGCAGGCGACGAGGGTGCGCAGCTGCGACTCCGACATCCGGGTGATCCGCCCGAGCGTAGAGCCGAGTGCGGAGCCGATCTGGACGATCGGCCCTTCGCGGCCCACGGAGCCGCCGGAGCCGATGGTGATCGCGGAGGCGAGCGCTTTGACGACCGCCACGCGTCCGGGGATGTGGCCACCGCGACGCGCGACGGCGTACATCACCTCGGGCACGCCGTGTCCGCGGGCCTCCCGCGCGAAGCGGTGCACGAGCGGGCCGTAGATCAGTCCGCCGATGGCGGGGGCGAGGATGACGAACGCACCGCCGAGCCAGGGCACCCAGGGGTTTGCGGGATGCCCGGTCGTCGCGGAGTAGTCGGTCGTGCCGGTGAAGATCAGGGTGGCGGTCTGGACGAGCCAACGGAACACGACGGCGGCGAGTCCGGCGCCGGCCCCCACGACGATCGCCGAAGCGATCAGGGGTGCGGGCGTCGCAAGGACGCGCCGCCACCAGTGCGTCATGCTGTCACGTGAGCCGTCGACGATTCCACGGATGCTCGTGGTGATGGCGGACACTGAATTCCAATCGTGTAAAGATGCAACTGTTGCATAAGTGCATCAAAAGCGTAACACTGGAGGCACCATGCAGAATCACGGATTCCCCCACGAGGCGACCGAGGCGACGTTGCGCGCGTCCCGGGCGCTGCTGGGAATCGTCGCCCGGTCCGTGTCCGACGCGCTGGAGCAGGTGACGCTGCCGCAGTTCCGTGTGCTCGTCGTGCTCTCGGGCTCTGGTGCGATGCGGATGGGGGCGCTTGCGGCACGGGTCGGGGCCGTGCCCTCGACCTTCAGCCGGACGATCGATCGGATGGTCGACGGCGGCTGGGTGCTCCGGCAGGAGAGCCCGCAGAGCAGGCGGGAGATCCTGGTCGACCTCACCGAGGAGGGCCGCCGGCTCGTGGGTCAGGTCACCGAACGGCGTCGCCGCCAGGTGGCGTCCGTGCTGACCTCGCTGACCGCGGAGGAGCAGCAGCAGATCATCGACGCCATGGAGGTCTTCTCCACTGCTGCGGGGGAGCCGACTCCGGAGGACTTGCTGACGTTGGGCCTCTGACCCTGGCCGTGCGGGGACACGGCCTTCACCTCACCAGAAAGAGATGCGATGACGGATCCTGATACGGCGCTGGCCGTAACACAGGCGAGCGTTCAGAACTACTTCGCCTCGAGCATTGAGACGTTGCTGTCCTCGGAAGCGGACCAGATCGCGTGGGAGGAATGGACGGCCTCGGTTCGGTTGTCCTCGGAGGAGACCTGGTTCCGGTGCAATGCTTTTCTGCTCGCGCACACCGTCGGCCGCTTTCTCGCCTGCCGCGCTCCGTTGAGCTCCATCGCCAGGCGCGACCCGTGGATCGACGCGTTCGTCTCTGCGATTGTCGCGGGAGACAGGCGAGCAGAACTGGTGCTCTGGTCGTCAGCGCCCGTTGAGAATCCGCTCGCGAACGACGCCGTTCGTTACAGCGCGGTGCTGTGGTCGTTGTGTACCGCGCTCCGTACGTCCCGGCCGCTCGATGGAGCGCGGCCGGGGCTCTACCCGGATCCGGTGTGGTTCGAGGTCGACGATGCCGGTGACCTTCAGGAGGTTGGCGATGAATACGCCTGAGACGAGCAGCGGCCCACGCGCCGTGCTGACCGGTGCCAATATTCTGGGCGCCGCGGCCGCTGCCTTTCTGGTCTTCGGCCCGATCTCGGCGGCAGCGCCGGCGCGGGCGTGGTTGGTGGTGGCGTTCTCGCTGGTGTATGTGCTGCGGGTCCTCGTCACCACGTATGTGACCGTGCAACGGCCGGTGACCTACGCGGAGGCCGCGCTGGTCGGGGGTTGGATGTTCGTCATCCACGCCACGATGGGGTTCGTCGCCGCGCACGTGAGCGCCGCTCTCGACGGCTGGACGGTGCTGGGGGTCGTCCTCTATGTGTTCGGCTCGTGGATGAACACGTTCTCCGAGCTGCAGCGGCGGGCGTGGAAGGCGCGCCCGGAGAACGCCGGGCACCTGTACACGCGGGGACTCTTCCGGTGGTGCCGTCACCCCAACTATCTGGGCGACACCCTTCTGTTCACGGGGTTCGCCGCGGTGACCGGCTCCTGGGTCGCGCTGGTGATCCCAGCGATCATGGCCGCCGGGTTCGTGTTCGCAGCGATCCCGGCACTCGACCGCCGCTTGAAGGCGCACTACGGCGACGAGTTCGATCGCTGGGCGGCGACGACGAGGCGGTACATCCCGCTCGTGTGGTGAAGGTAGGGCGGCGAGGAGGTCGTCATGAAGGTGTTGATCGTGGGAGCCGGGATCGCCGGCCCCACATTGGCCTATTGGTTGCGGCGCAGCGGGCACGAGCCGGTGCTGCTGGAGTCTGCGCCCGAGTTGCGCCGTGGCGGATACTTGGTCGATTTCTGGGGTGCTGGGTTCGAGGTCGCCGACCGGATGGGCATCGCGGACCGTGTCCAGGCGGCGGGGTACCGGATGCGGGAGGTGCGCGAGGTCGACGAGCGCGGACGCCGGATCCTGTCGCTGGACCCGGTGAAGCTGATCGGCCGGCATGGGGCCCGTTACGTGAGCGTCGGCCGTTCGGACTTGTCCAGGATCATCGTCGACGCGCTGCCGGATGACGTCGACCAGGTCTTCGGCGACACGGTCGAGGAGATTCGCGACGACGGCGACCACGTCGCGGTGCGACTTGCCCACGGCGGCGACCAGCATTTCGACCTGGTGGTCGGCGCCGACGGGCTGCATTCCGCGGTCAGGCGGCTGGCGTTCGGACCGGAGTCGGAGTACGAGCGCAGCCTGGGCATCGCCGTGGCGGTGTTCGACGCTGTCGGCTACCGGCCGCGGGACGAACTGGTCGCGGTCATGCGCACTCAGGTCGGCGCACAGACACTGCGGCTGAGCCTGGACGACGACGTGTCCATGTTCGTCTTCACGTTCCGTCACGAGGGTCCGATCCCGCTCGGCGACATCGACGCTCAGAAGGGGCTGCTCCGCGACCGGCTGAGCGGGCTCGGCTGGGAGGTGCCGGCGATCCTGGCGACACTGCCGCGGGCGCGCACGTTCTACTTCGACTCCGCCAGCCAGATCCGGATGTCGTCGTGGAGTCGCGGACGGATCGTCCTCGTGGGCGATGCGGCCGCCGCGCCGTCGCTGCTGGCCGGGCAGGGCACGGCGTTGGCGATGATCGAGGCGTACGTGCTGGCCGCGGAGCTGCATGCGGCCGGGGGCGACCACGTCACGGCATTCGCGGCATACCAGGAGCGGCTAGGCGCGTTCATCGGCGCCAAGCAGCACGGTGCGACTCGTATGGGCGGCGCGTTCGCGCCGCGTAGCCGAGCGCTGCTGCGGCTGCGTAACACGGTGATGCGGCTGATGACACTGCCCGGCGTGTCCGACCTCGCGGTCGGCCGCAGCTTGTACGACCGGATCGAGCTGCCCGACTTCCGGCCGTGAGCGGGCGCCCGGTCCCGTCCTACTTCGTGGCGGGCGGAACGAGCGAGTCGAGCACGTACTCGAGCTGCTCGGCGGTGAACGCGCCGGGATGGCGGATGGCGACGTGGCCGGTCGGGTCCAGGATCACGGTGTAGGGAAGGCCGGAGATCCGGTACGGGCCTGCGACTGAACCGTTCGCGTCGACCGCGAGCGGGTACCCTGTCCCAGCTTGTCGCGTCACGGCGCGTGCGGCAGTCGTGTCGTCGGAGACGTCGATGCCGATCAGGTCAGCTCGGCCAGTGAACTCGGTCGAGATCTTCTGGAGATCCGCTAGTTCGCCGACGCAGGCGGTGCACGTGCTCGCCCAGAAATTGAGCACCGTGTAGTGGCCTGCGGCCGCGGCGCTCCCGACGTGCCCTGACCCGTTCAGGGCGGGTAACGAGAACGGTTTCGGCTTCGCGCCGACTCCGGTGCCGTCGGCGGAGAGATCGACCGCAGCGGACCCCGCGACGGTTCGCCGCTGAACGGCGGGGAGGAGGTCGACCGCTTCCTGCGCCATGGTGTGTGCGAACGGGGCGGTGCTGGCGGCGTCGGTACCGAACTGGCCGAGGGCCCGCTCGACTCCGGACGGGTCGATGAAGAAGATCTCCGTGCCGTGCACCACCGACTGCTCCGCCGGGTCGAGCTGGATCGGCACGCCGTACGCGGCTGCCGCTGCGGCGAGGGTCTTCGGGGCGGCCGTGCCGAAGTACCAGTTCGACACGCGGCCGAGGCCGTGCGTATCACTCCAGGAGGCGACGTCGGAGACCGCGGGATGGTACGGGTTGGCGTTGATCGAGACGAACGCGACCCGGGAGGCTGCGGAGCCGAGGTCATGGTCGGCCAGAGCGACGTCCTGCGCGAGAAGCGTGCAGAGGTCCTGGCATTCGTCGTCGTTGAAGGTGAGGACGACGCTCCGGCCGTGGAAGGTGTCGGCGCCGATGCGGTTTCCGTGCTGGTCGGTAAGCGAGTAGGCCGGTGCCTTGGTCGCGGCCTTTCCGAGCGGGTCGAGCTGCAGCAGGCTTGCCGCCGCCGTCGAGATGCCGGGGGCGGCTGGCGCCGACGAGGGGGCGGCCGCGCTGCCGGACTGCGGCGGGGCCGCGGCGAAGAGGACAGCGCCGAAGCCGACCAGGACGACGGTCGCGGCGGCGACGATCGGCCAGGTGCGTGGGCCGTGACGGTTCATGGCTCCTCCGGAGGGTGACGATTCGATCGGACGGCCACCCCTGCGATGGCCAGCGCTGTGAGGACGACGAGGACTGCGACGGTGCCGACAGCGAGTGGATGGGCTGACACCGCTGAGGTGAGCCAACTGCTCGCCTGGGAGACGAAGACCGCTAAGGAGGGCTCCTTGCCAGGCTCGAGGATCAGCCGCATTCCGTATGCGAGCAAGTAGATGCCGACGATGAGCAGGAGTGCGGAGGCTGCCTTCGGCAGTCGCCGCGCATACTTTCCGGCCACCCGCACCGCTTCGGCACCGAGAAGCGCCGCGAGGATGCTGCAGGCCGCCACGAACAGCCCCATCCCCAGGGCGTAGGCGAGGGCGGCCACCGCGGTGTCGAGTGGGGAGCCGGACGTGGCGGGCGGTGCGACGGCGGCGGCGAAGAGTGGGAAAGCGCAGCCGAGGGAAGTGGCCGCGAAGGCTGCGCCGTAACTGCCCATCGCGACCATTCCCCGTCCCGATCGGAACGGGAGGGCGATCGCCGGCATACGCAGTTCGCGGCCGGCTACACCGAAGACGCCGGCGATCAGCAACGTCAGCCCGAGTGCCGCCGTGAACCAGGGCACCCAGGCCACCGCGAGCCGGAGACCGGCAGCGACCGCGACGCCGACGACGGCGAACACCGCGAGGAAGCCGCCCGTCATCGCCACCGAGGCGCGGAGTGCTCGCAACAGCCGAACCCCGACGGGCGCAGGCTCGGACCCGAGGAAGACGGCGAGGTAGGCGGGCAGCAGCGGGAACCCGCACGGGTTGACCGCGGCGGCGAGCCCGAGTGCGAACGCGTAGACGATCGCGGGCCCGATCACCGGGCACCACCTCGGTCGTGAGCCGCCAGACGCTGGAGGTAGTCGTTGTACGCCTGTCGTTCGGCTTCCGCGCGTGCCGCCGATCGTTCTCGCCGTCGGGTGGTGCGCTCGTCCGAGCGCTGCCACTGGAGGAAAAGGACGCCCAGGACGAAGAGAGTCGGCAGCTCGGTGAAGCCCCAGGCGATGCCGCCGCCAACGGCCTGGTCCGCCAGCGGCGCGATCCCCCAGCCGGGGATCGGCGCACGGTAGAAGCCGACCACGAGACTGACCGCCATCATCAGCATCACGCCGAAGAACGCGTGGAAGGGCGCCGTCGCCGCGAGCTCCAGGATCCGCACGGTCGGCACCGCGTACTTGCGCAGGCCGCGGGAGGCCCGGCGAGGTGTCGGGTCGACCCCGAGCACGCACCAGAAGTAGAGGAACCCGATCGCGATGAAGTGCAGCAGCATCAGGTTGTGTCCCCACATGGTGCCCATCAGCCCGTCGAAGATCGGCGTGAAGTACAGGCCGTAGAGGCTGGCGAGGAAGAGCACAAGCGCCGTAGCGGGGTGTGCGACGAACCGCGCCGGGGGGCTATGGAGCACGGCGAGCAGAGCCGATCTCGCCGACCGCGTACCTGCCGGCCGGGCTGGCAGTGCCCGCAGCGCAAGGGTGATCGGAGCGCCGAGCACGAGGAAGATCGGCGCGAGCATCGACAGCACCATGTGCTGGACCATGTGCGCGCTGAACAACTCCATCCCATAGCCGTCGATCCCGGTCGCCGTCATGGCGAGCACCGTCAGGATCCCCAGCGTCCAGAACAGCGTGCGGCTCACCGGCCAACGGTCGCCGCGTCGCCGCAGCAGGACGACGCCCGTGACATAGAGGGCTGCCACGACGAGCATCAGCACGGGGATGACCGGGACGGGTTGCGGATGCAGTGCGATCATCCGGGCGAACGTGGGCGGCGCCATCGGCATCCACATCGGCCCGCTCATGGCGTGCACCGATGGCGGGTCGACGGCAGGCGTTGACCCGGAGAGCAGCTGGGGTACCATCACTGATGCATTCATGCAACAGTTGCAACTGTACACGACTCGCTCGCGGCGACGAAAGGATCCGATCACGCCACCGCTCGCACACTTTCCTCTCTGGTTCACGGCCGTTGCCGTGACCTCACTCCTCATCGGTGTCGGATGTGCGGCCTGGACGGCGGTGGACGTGATCCGCCGGCCGCAACCCATGAGGGTGATGGCGGTGGTTTGGCCGGTGACGATGCTCTTCGCCGGCCTGGTGGGACTCATCTTCTACCTGTCACACGGGCGATCGGAGGCGAAAACCGGCGGCGACCATGACGAGGACGCGTCGATGGGCGTATCCGTTGCGAAGGGCACCAGTCACTGTGGCGCAGGCTGTGCCCTGGGCGATCTCATCGCGGAATGGCTGGCTTTCGCGATCCCGCTCGTGGCGGTGCTGGGCGGCTGGGGATGGTTCTTCGAGGACAAGATGTTCGCGGTCTGGGTGATCGACTTCGTGCTCGCTTTCGTGATCGGCATCGCCTTCCAGTACTTCGCGATCGCACCGATGCGAGACCAGAGCGCCGGGCGAAGCCTGCTCGATGCGATCAAGGCCGACGCCGCCTCCATCACGGCATGGCAGGTCGGCATGTTCGGGTTCATGGCCCTCATTCAGCTGGTGCTGTTTCCCGCGTGGTGCGGTGGGCGCGCGCCGGTGAACTCGCCGGAGTTCTTGTTCGCGATGCAGGGGGCTATGCTCGCGGGCTTCGCCACCAGCTACCCGGTCAACTGGCTGCTCGTCCGGTCGGGAATCAAAGAGCGGATGTGAACCGGTGCGACAGCGTCCAGCGAAGGCTGGCGGGGAGTACGATGTCGCCTGGTGCGCCGGGAAGTCTGGTCGGCGGATGACCTGACTGGTCATCCTCGTGAAGGACGGAGCACCCATGCCCCCCGTTGCAAGCTCGACTACACCCCCTCGCGCGATCTCCCGACATCTCCGGTCCGGCCCGATCCTGCTGATCGCTTTCGCGTTCGCGGTGATGGCCGACCCGGTGTCGTCCGTGGCATACGCGGTCGAGGCGGCTCTGCGCGCCCTCAACGGCGACCTTGCGCTGCTGCTGCCGACGATGGGTCTCGTCGTCGCGATCATCGCGCTGGTGATCATCAACTACCGGCAGCTGGTGTCCCGGTATCCGCAGGGCGGGGGAGCGTCGGCCGCGGTCGGTGCGGCGTTCGGCGACGGATGGTCGTTCATCCCAGTTGGTGCGCTGGTGGTGGATTTCGTGCTGACGATCGCGATCAGCGTCTCGGCCGGGTCCTCGGCGGTGATCGCCTATTTCCCGGCTCTGGCGCCATACCGGCTGGTGCTCGCGCTGGGTCTGGTGGTGCTGGCGTTCCCGGTCGCGATGGCTTTGGCGACGGGTGTGGAGGCGCCGTCGTCCGCGATCGCGCAGCTCGGCCAATTGAACGACGACGGTCGGCGCCGCTTCGGGCGGATCACCCTGATGCTGACGCTTGTCGTGGTCGGTGTGATCACCCTCGGGATTGCGGCGGAGGCGACTCGGCTGCAGATCGGAATCCCGCCGGCCGAGTCGACGCAGATCGCGGAGCTGGCGCGGGTGGCGGCGCCCGCACCGCTGTTCGCCGCATTCCAGTTCGTGACTGCTCTCCTGCTGCTGTCTGCGGCGAGTTCCTCGTTCCAAGCCGGTCCCGGTCTTCTGAAGGCTCTTGCCGCTGATGTGTCCGCGGGCGGGCGGAGCGGGATCCTCCCGGGGGTACTGGGGCGAACGAATCGGCACCACACGCCGTATTGGGGTGTCGTGGTCTTCGTTGTCCTGGCGGGGGTGATCACCGCGATAGCGGGCGGTAGTGATCAGGAGCTGGTGCTGTTCTACGCCGTGTCGGTGTTCCTGAGCTTCCTGGCGGGGTTGCTGGCCATGGCACGGTTCTCGTGGCGTGAGCGCCGGATCGGGTCGCTGCTGCTGAATATCGCGGGCGCGGTCGTGGTGGCGTTCACTTTGGTGGCGAACCTCTCGCGTGGGCTCCCGATCGTCAGCCTCGTCGCCGCCGTGGCGATCGCCGGTGGACTCTACGCGAGGTGGGTGCGCAATGGGCGCCCGGCGGGCATCCGTAACGCCGCGGCGGAGGCCGAAGAAGAACCGGACGAGTGATGTCAGGCGGCATGGTGCTGTCCGGAGTCACCCGTACCTACGCGGGCGGAGCCGGGATCCGCGGTGTCGAACTGGCGGTGGCGCCGGGACAGGTCCACGCGCTGGTCGGGTTGAACGGCGCAGGCAAGTCCACCTTGATGAAGGTGCTGCTCGGCATGATTCGGCCGGCCTCAGGGACCATCCGGATCGCCGACGTCCCGCTGCAGTCGGCGGGCGCAGGAGTGTGGTCGCGGGTAGGGCATCTCGTCGAGGGTGCGCTGATCTACGGTGAGCTCACCGTTACCGGCAACCTGCGAATGTCGGCCGCCCTGCACGGCGTGCCCAGGACCGGCCGGGACGCACTGGTCGGCACGAGCATCGAAGAGTTCGGGCTGCTGCGATACGCGCACCGCCGCGCACGCACCCTCTCGTTCGGCAACAGACAGCGGCTCGGACTGGCTGCCGCCCTCCAACATGACCCGGACTTCGTGGTCCTGGACGAGCCGACGACCGGTCTCGACCCATCGGGGACCATCCTGCTCCGGGAAGAGCTTCGACGGCGTGCCGGCGCAGGCGCAGCCATCCTCATCTCCAGCCACCACCTCGACGAGGTCTCTCGCGTCGCCGATCGCATCACCGTCATCAACGATGGACGCATCATCGGCCGCTTGACGCCCGGCGGTTCCGAGCTCGAGCGGACCTTCTTCGCTCTTGTCCTCGCTGACGACGAACAGCGCCGTTCGCGTGGAGAAGAAGCCCCATGAACGGGGTGTTCCCGACGGCCATAGCGGTCGAGCTGGCTAAGTCGGTCCGCGCCCGCGTTCCGCTCGTGGCGGCCGTGCTCCTCGTCCTCGGCGTCGTTGCCATCAGCGCCGCGGTCATCGCCGCGGTCACGAGCGGGCCCCCCGAGGTGGTCGCGAAGCTGGGTCCTGTCGTCCGGGGAGGCGGATGGGCCGGCTACGTCGATGCCGCGCTGCAGGTCACCGGGGCAGCGGGAGCCGGCGCATGCGGCATCCTGATCAGCTGGAGCTTCGGGCGCGAGTTCGCCGAAGGGACCATCCCGGGACTGTTCGCCCTCCCGGTCTCCAGGACGTCGCTCGCCGCAGCCAAGCTCGCTGCCTTCTTCGTGTGGACGCTCTGCGTGGCGGCCGGCCTCGTTGCAGCCCTGCTGACCGCGGGTTTCCTGATCGGGTTAGGTGCTCCGCGGGCGACGGATCTGGAAACGGTGCTCGGACGTCTGCCGGTGCTGCTGCTGACGACCGCAGGCATGACAGTGCCCGCCGCGTGGGTGTCCACGCTCAGCCGTGGACTGATGGGCGGTATCGCCACGACGGTCGTCCTATTAGCGAGCGCCCAGGTGATCGTCTTCTCTGGCGGAGGCACCTGGTACCCACCGTCAGCCCCAGCGCTCTGGGCGCTCGCGCCCTCCCCGTCGACTGCCGTCACCCTGCTTTGGTCGCTCCTGCTCCCGGCTGCGGGTATCGCAGCGACCATCGTCAGTTGGCATCGCCTTCAGCTCGATCGATGAGGCCCTGCCGGATACGATCCGACCGCGCCCCCTTGGAATCTGATCTGTTGGCCTGCTTGCGCGATAGATGGCCCAGCCGATCTCACGCGAGATAAGCCACCTGGAGCGTCGGTGATCGACTGGAGACTGCGCCTGTGCGGCCGGGCGCAGGTGAATGAGGAGCCGCCTGCGGCGGCGCTGCACCTACTGCCTTGTTTGTCTTTCCGCCGGCCGATCGTAACTCGTTCCCGGTTCCCCGTGCCGGGCTTTCGCGGCATACCCTCGCTCCGCTGCGCTCCCTCCGGTACTGCAGGGCGGGTTGGTCGGAGTCGTCGGCTCGCTCAGCCCGAGCATGGACGATAAGAGGGACTGCGTCGAGACCGTCAGCCGATACGCATTCGATGGATCGGCGATTGCTGCCGACCCGTTCACACCGATCGGACGCTGCGCCAACCGCTGAGGCGGCGTGCGTTCCGTTCGTGAGTCTCAGCAGGCTGCGGGAGCGCCGACGACTTCTCGTCAGTGGTCCGGCGGACAATCGCCTCATCGACTCAGGGGGTGTCGGACATGGGATCGATTGAGTCCTACGAGACCGCAGCGGGCAAGCGATATCGGGTTCAGTACCGAACGCCCGACCATCGCAACACGATGAAGCGGGGCTTCACCACGAAGCGCGCAGCGGAGCTCTTCCTTTCGTCGGTAAATGTCTCGCAAGCCAAGGGTGAGTGGGTCGACCCGACCAAGGCGAGGACTCCGGTCTCGCACGTGGCCGACGAGTGGTTTCGTGCCCAGGTGCAGGTGAAACCAACGACTCGCTCGGGCTACCGATTCCACCTCGACAAGTACGTGCTCCCGCGATGGGGCAACATTCGGCTCGTGGACGTACGGCACGGCGACGTCCAAGCATGGGTGGGGGAACTCTCGACCACCCGCGGGCCCTCCATGGTGCGGCAGATACACCTTGTCCTGGCTGGCGTACTGAAGTACGCGATCCGCGATGGGCGCATCACCTTCAACCCCTCCGACGGCATTCAATTGCCTAGGCTGTCATCGCGCGAGCACGGGTACCTGACGCACGCGCAAGTGCGGGCGCTGGCGGCGGAATGCGGAGATCAGGGTGACGTCGTCCTCTTCCTCGCATATGCGGGGCTCCGCTGGGGAGAGATGGCCGGCCTCCGGATCAACCGTGTCGACTTCACGCGCCGACGGCTCGACATAGCCCGCGCGGTCTCCGAACCCCGCGGAGTGATCGTCTGGGGAACACCGAAGAATCACGAGCGGCGGTCTGTCCCTTTTCCTGACCTACTGACGGCTCTGCTCGAGGCGCGGTGCGCCGATCGCGACCCCGAGGCGCCGGTCTTCGTCGGTGCCGATGGCGGTGTGCTGCGGGCCGGCAACTTCCGCAACCGAGTCTTCAACGCGGCGGTCGCCCGGTGCATGGAGAAGGACGACACGTTCCCGCGGCTGACTCTCCACGACCTCAGACACACGGCCGCATCGCTCGCCGTTTCGGCCGGCGCCAATGTCAAATCCGTGCAACGGATGCTCGGCCATGCGTACGCCGCGATGACCCTGGACGTCTACGCGGACCTCTTCGACGATGACCTCGACGACGTTGCGAACGCACTCGATGCCCAGGCTGCGAAATCAGTTGTAGTCAAAATGTAGTCAAACGCCGATTTCGGTAGCCTCGACCAGCAAACGAAAAACCCCCGGATTCCGCATGGGACCGGGGGTTTTTCTGAGGTGGCTCCGACCGGCATCGATCCGGTGACCTTTCGATTTTCAGTCGAACGCTCTACCAACTGAGCTACAGAGCCTCACCGCCGAGGCGGTGGTAGACGGAAGCCCTTCCGAATGGAAGGGCTTCTC
>JBQCJQ010000074.1:0-5442 GCA_051952615.1 Humibacter sp. | reverse complement strand
CAACGCGTTGCCGAGACCTTGCACGCTCTCGTACCGCACGCCGCTGGCGATTCCGACGCGCACAGCCTCGCGCATCGATGCAGTGACCACGCGGCCGAGCGCCCGGTCGCTGATCGTCTCCTGCACGCTGAACCCCGTGACGGCCGGCATGGCGTTGACCATGTTGATGATGAGCTTCGACCACTGGGCGCCGAGGAAGTTGCCGACCGCGGCCGAAGGCATCACTGCGCCGAGCACCGCAGCAGCGCGTGTAGCGGCGTCGGTCGGCTCGCCTGCTCCGTCGCCGAGGTAGGTGCCGCCTGTCGCGGTGACGGTCACGTGGCCGGGCTCGACGTACTGCGCCGCGTAGAGCGCGAGACCGCCGACCAGATCCGAGTCGGTCAGGATGCCGCCGGCCACCTCGAGCGCGTCGAGGCCGTTCTGCACGATCACGACGGTGATGCCGCCGAGGTGCTCTGCGTTCTCCCGGAGTGCGGATGCCGCATCCTGCGCCTTCGTGCACACGAACGCCAGCTCGGGCCTGCGGCTCAACCTCTCGGCCGCGGCGACGCGTGCGATGTGCTCGCCCCACCTCCCGTCGAACCGAAGGCCGTTCTCCCGGATCGCGGCGAGGCCGTCACCGCGAGCCGTGACCTCGACGTCGTGACCGGCGCGATCGAGCAGCGCCGCAATGGTGCCGCCGATCGCGCCGGTTCCGATGATTCCGATGCGCACCAGGTCAGCCTAGGGTCAGGCTCTGGCTCGGGATGTTCCGCCGTTCGGCGCTCAGGCGACCGGCGCGCCCGCGATCACCTCGGCCTCGGTCGTCGACTCCGCTTCGACCGCCTCCAGCGTCGAGGTACGCGGTGTGCGACCCACCGGCAGGAACAGGGCGATGATCGCCGCACCTGCCAGCACCCACGCCCCGACCGCGACCGCCGGGATGGCTGCGTGCACGTACCCCGTCGGGGTCAGCGTTCCGCCTGCACCGGTGAACACCGCGGTGAGGACTGCGACGCCGAGCGCGACGCCGATCTCGCGCAGGGTCGCGTTGGTTCCGGACGCCTTCGCGTGATCCTGTTCGCCGAACCCGGCGAGCACAGCGGTCGAGCTGGGCGCGAACACCAGGCCCATGCCGATCCCCGCGAGCAGGAACGGCGGAATCATGGCGGCGAACGATGTGTCGGGCGCGAGGATCGCCGCGACCCAGAACATCGCGACCGACTGGAAGACCAGTCCGACCACGATCGGCAGCCGCGTGCCGAACAAGGGAACCAGCACGGCCCCGGTGAGCGGCGCGACCACCATGGGTGCCAACGTCCACGGCATGGTCATCAGGCCGGCCTCGAGGGGAGTGTGCCCCTGCACGACCTGGAGGAACTGGATCAGGATGAACACCGCACCGAAGATGCCGAAGCTGAAGGCCACCCCGACGAGGTTCGCCACCGAGAAGCTCCTGTTGCGGAAGAGGCGCAGCGGCAGCAGGGGAGCGGTCGCCCTTGTCTCCCACCACACGAAGGCGAGCAGCAGCACGCCGCCGCCGATCAGGGCGGTCAGCACCTCTCCGCTGTCCCACCCGAGGTCGTTGCCGCGAACGATGCCGAACACGACGGCGAACACGCCGACTCCGACGAGCACCACGCCGAGCAGGTCGGCCCGGAGCCTGGCGCCGAACGAGTTCGGAAGCGTGAGAAGGACGAGCGGAATGGCGATGATGCCGAACGGAACGTTGAGCCAGAAGATGGCCTGCCAGTTCCAGCCCTGCACGACGGCGCCGCCGACGAGCGGGCCGAGCGCGACGCCGAGGCCGGAGACGCCACCCCAGATGCCGATGGCCGCTGGGCGCATCCGTTCGCTCACCGATCCGGCCAGCAGCGTGAGCGAGAGCGGCATGATCGCCGCGGCACCCGCGCCCTGAATGGCGCGGAACGTGATGAGCTCAGCCGGCGAGGTCGCGAGCGCCGATGCCGCGCTGGCGAGCGTGAACAGCGCGATGCCGATCACGAAGACCGTGCGTCTGCCGAAGCGGTCGCCCAGTGCGACGGACAGCAGGATGAACGTCGCGAACGAGAGGCTGTAGGCGTTGACCACCCACTGCAGCTCCTCGATCGAGGCCGAAAGGTCTTGAGCGATCTTCGGCAGGGCGTTCGTGACGACGAGGTTGTCGAGCGTCGCCATGAACATCGGGAGGGATGCCGCCACGATGGCGAGCCAGGTCGGCACGCGCCTGCGCTGCGCGGTTGCGATCGTCATGAGCGTCTCCAGATCGAAGGAGGATGATGTAATCGAATGATTACAAGACGAGACATTAGTAATCGGCTGATAACATGTCAAGCGTGACTTCGGAACAGACGACGACGGACCCGGCGAAGGCGCCGCAGGAACGCGTCTCGGCGTCGGTTCGGCGCGAGCAGATCCTCGCCGCGGCCAGCCAGGTGTTCGGCGAGCGCGGCTACATCGGCGCGACAACGGACCAGGTCGCGCAGGCGGCCGGCATCAGTCAGCCCTACGTGGTGCGCATGTTTGGCAGCAAGGAGAACCTCTTCGTCGAGGTCCTGGACCGTGCGCTGCAGAAGCTGCTCGATGCGTTCCACGCGGCACTCGCCCGGTCGAACGAGGCGGGCGACGACGTGGAGGCGCGGATGGCCCGCCTCGGCGCTGCGTACGCGGATCTCATCGTCGACCGAGGCATCCTGATGTCGCTCATGCAGGGGTTCGTGGCGGGCCATGAGCCCGCGATCGGCGCCAAGTCGAGGGCCGGGTTCATGGAGCTCTACGCCCTGCTGCGCAACGAGGCGGGCTTCGAGCCGGACCTGATCGTGGACTTCCTCGCCCATGGCATGCTCTTCAACACGCTCATCGCCATGCGGATGCTCGAGCAGTACGACTCCGACGACGCATGCATCCCCGAGTTGCTCGCGCACACGTTCCGCACCAAGCTCGATGTCGTGATGAATGTGGTTGTCGGTCAGCCCGACGCGGCGTCGACGGCAGAAGCGATCCGCGCGCGGACCACTGCGTGAGCGCGCCGAACGGCATCCTGGTCGTCGACAAGCCGGCCGGGTGGACGAGTCATGACGTCGTCGCGCGCACCCGCAGGCTGGCGAACACGCGCAAGGTCGGCCACGCGGGCACGCTCGATCCGATGGCGACGGGTGTGCTGGTTCTGGGGCTCGGCCCCTCGACCAGGCTGCTGACGTACGTCGTCGGGTCCGACAAGGAGTATCTCGCGACGATCCGGCTCGGTGCTTCGACCACGACGGACGACGCCGAGGGCGAGAACCTCGGCTGGTCGCCCGCCGAGCGCATCGATGCCATCACGCCCGAGCGGCTTGCGGCGGCGGTCGAGCATCTCACCGGGGACATCGAGCAGGTGCCGAGCAGTGTGTCGGCCATCAAGGTCGACGGCAAGCGCGCCTACGCCAAGGTCCGGGCGGGGGAGCAGGTCGAGCTGAAGTCCCGTCCCGTGACCGTCGCCGTGTTCGAGGTTCTCGACACCCGCGGGGTCACGGTCGACGGGCACGAGGCGCTCGATGTGGATGTGCGTGTCGTGTGCTCCTCGGGAACGTATGTGCGCGCCCTCGCCAGAGACCTCGGGGTCGCGCTGTTGTGCGGTGGCCACCTGACGGCGCTTCGCCGCACCAGGGTCGGACCGTTCGGGGTGCAGGACGCCCGTGTCCTCGACGACCTCGACGTGGCGGCAGCGCTCGTCCCGCCTGCGCGCGCCGCGGCGGCTCTCTTCCCCGTGCTGGAGCTCAGCAGCGACCAGGCGGTCGACCTCGGCCACGGCAAGAAGGTGCCGGTCGATTCCGACGACGCTGAGACGACCGCTGCCGTCGCGCCAGACGGACGCCTGGTCGGTCTGGCGACGGTGCGCAAAGGGGTCGCGCGCACGATCGTCAACTTCCCCGACGAGCAGACGGCGGTCGCCGACCGAGACGAGGAGACCCGGTGATCGAGTGGTTCACCACGGTGCAGGTGTTCGTGGCGCTGGCGGCGGGCATCCTGTGCCTCGTCGTCGGCTTCATCGGCCGGCCGCCGAACGACCTGACGCTCGGCGCGATCGCGCTCGTCGAGCTCTTGCTCGTCATCCAGTTGGTCATCACGATCGTGGCGCCACTGGTCGGAAACGACCCGACCGGCTCGCTCGGCGAGTTCTACATCTACCTGATCTCCGCGCTGATCCTGCCGGTCGCCGGCGCGTTCTGGGGTCTCATCGAGCGCACCAGGTGGAGCACCGTGGTGCTCGGGGTCGTCGGGCTGGCCATCGCGGTCATGGTGTATCGAATGGGCCAGATCTGGTTCGTGCAGGGCACCCCCTGAGCGCGATCGCCGCTCGTGCACCTCGTCGCCGTCATCCGCCGCGCGCAGCGATAATGGAGTGACATGTCCGAGAATCATTCCGCGCGCGCGGCGTCGTCCGCACCTGCAGCGCCCGAAGACTCCGCTTCCCCCGCGAAGACCCCTGCTTCCCCCGCGAAGACCCCAGCGCGTTCCGGTCGCAGGATGACCGGAGTCGGCCGGGTGCTCGTGGCCGTGTACGGCATCCTGGCGCTCGCCGCCACGGGTCGCAGCGTGTTCCAGATCATCGACCACTTCTCGCTCGCGCCCGTGGCGTTCATCCTCTCCGCGTTCTCCGCGGTGATCTACATCGTCGCCACGATCGCGCTGATCGCGCCCGGGCGCACGTGGTACCGAGTGGCGTGGATCACCATCTCGATCGAGCTGGTCGGTGTGGTCGTCGTCGGCACCATCACCACGTTCGCGCCCGAGCTGTTCGGCGCGGGCGTCGGTAACCCGTTCGGCGACAACTCCACCGTGTGGTCCACCTATGGGGCCGGTTACCTGTTCATTCCGCTCGTGCTTCCCGTGCTCGGGATGCTCTGGCTCGCACGGCACAAGCCGGAGCCCGCCACGTCCACCGACCATGCGGCCGGGGCATGAGGATCTTCCGCTCCATCGACGAGATACCGTCTGACTTCGGGCCGAGCGCGGTCACGGTCGGAAAGTTCGACGGCGTTCACCTCGGACACCGCGCCGTCATCGGGCGGTTGCTGCAGGTCGCGCGCGACGCCGGCTTGGCATCCGTCGTCGTGACGTTCGATCGCAATCCGATGTCGGTCGTCGCGCCCGACCGTTGCCCGGAAGACCTCGTCAGCCTCGAGCAGAAGCTCGACCTTCTCGAGCAGACCGGAATCGACGCCGTGCTCGTGCTGACGTTCGATCTCGCGTTGTCGCGCGTGCCGGCCGAGGACTTCGTCGAGCGCTATCTGGTGTCGCGTCTTCACGCGAAGAAATTGCTGGTCGGCAGCGACTTCCGCTACGGGGCGAAGGGTGCGGGGGATGTCGCGCTTCTACGAACCCTCGGCGAACGCGACGGCTTCGAGGTGCAGCTCATCGACGACGTGCGCCCCGACGGGCATGATCGCGTGTCGTCCACCTGGATCCGCAGGCTCCTTGCCG
>JBQCJQ010000073.1:0-2331 GCA_051952615.1 Humibacter sp. | reverse complement strand
ACCTTCTGACCCGCCTTGCTGTCGGCCGTGGTGGCCTGAGCCGTCTTGACCAGGGTCAGAGCCGGCGTCGCGGTCACGGTGAAGGTCGCCTCCGACGGGTCGGAAGTCACGCGGGTTCCGGCCTGGTCGAGGCCGGTCGCGGTCGCGGTGTTGGTCACCGATCCGGCATCCATGTCCTGCTGCGTCACGACGTAGGTCGCCGTGCAGGACAGCTGGTCGTGCGGGGCCAGCGCCGTCGGCGGGCAGGAGATCGCCGACAGCGTTCCGGACCCGGTGAACCCGGTGTCGTTGATCGAGATGCCGCTCACGGTCGCGTTGCCGGTGTTGGTCACCGCGAAGGTGTACGTGACCGACTGGCCGGCCGCGTCGACCGTGGTGGGATCGACCGTCTTCGCGATCTCCAACGCGGGCGCTTGCGTCGCTGTCACGGTCGCGCTCGACGACAGCGACGCGACAGTCGCACCACCCGGCGCGAGAGCCGTCGCCGAGGCCGTGTTGGTCACCGATCCCGCGTCGATGTCGGCCTGGGTCGCTGCGTACGTCGCTGTGCACGTCGTGAACTGGCCGGGCACAAGCGTCGTGTCCGGGCAGGAGATCGCCGAGAGGGTTCCCGTTCCCGTGAAGCCGCCCTCACGGATGCTGACACCGGTGACCGTCACGTTGCCCTCGTTGGTGACCAGGAACGAATACGTCACCTGATCTCCGGGCGCGCTCACCGTCGTCGGCGAGGCCGACTTCGTCAGAGTGAGCGCAGGAGCCGCGATGGCAGGCGTGGAGACCGTGGACGGTTGCGAGGAAACGGGCGCCGCGCCCGGTCCTGTTCCCGTCGCGGTGGCGGTGTTCGACACCGAGCCTCCATCGACATCCGCCTGCGTCAGCGTGTACGTCGCGGTGCAGTCGGCCTGAGCCTTGGGCAGCAGAGTCGAGGACGGGCACGAGACGGCGGAGAGTGAACCCGAACCCGTGAAGGTCCCCTCGGAGATGCCCACGTTCGTCACGGTGACGTCCCCGGTGTTGGTGACCAGGTAGTGATACGTGAGCACCTGGCCCGCTCTGAACGCGGTCGCGCCGGAGGGATCGGCCGACTTCACCAGCGAGAGCGCCGGCGTCTGCGTCACCGTCACCGTCGCGGTCGACGGTGCGGAAGTGACCGCGGCGCCCCCAGCACCCGTGGCCGTCGCGTGCGCGGTGTTGGTGACCGACCCGGCATCCGCGTCCGCCTGCGTCAACGAGTACGTCGCGGTGCAGGTCGTGTCAGCGGTGGGCGCCAAAGTGGTCGTCGGGCAGGTGATCGCCGACAGGCTGCCGGTGCCGGAGAAGGCGTCATCCACAATCGCCAGCCCGGTAGCGGTCACGTTTCCGGTGTTCGTCACCAGGAACGAATACGTCACCTTGTCGCCTGCGTTGCTCACCGACGTCGGTGCCGCCGACTTGGTCAGCGTCAGCGCAGGGCTCTGGGTGGCCGTGACGGTCGCGGTCGACGGCGCGGAGACCAGCGGGCTGCCGGAGACCGGGGTGCCCGATGCGGTCGCGCTGTCGGTGATGCTCCCGTTGTCGAGGTCGGCCTGGGTCACCGTATACGTCGCTGTGCACTGCTCGTTCGCACCGGGCGCGAGGCTCGGCGACGGGCAGGTGGGCCCGCTGGTGAGGGTGCTGCCCTTCGTGCTCTGCACGTCTGCGACGGCGACTCCGTTCAACGCGACCGCCGTGTCGTTGTTGACCGTGAAGGTGTACGTCACGGTCTGCCCCACATGGTCGACCGTCGTCGGCGAAGCAGCCTTCACCACGGTCAGACCCGCCTGAGCGTGCAGACCGGTGCGGGATGACTCCGCAGCGGTCAACGCGGGCTGACCGACACCCGGCGTCGCCGTGGTGCCGACCGTGTTCCAGGCCGTCTTCCCCGCGATATTGGCCGGAGTGGAGACGCTGTAGGGGATCGAGAACGTGTTGATCCCGTTACCACCGGGCACGAACACGGTGCCGTTGTACGAGAACTCCAGCGCGGTCACCGAGGAAAGGGATGACGGAGCAGTGGTGCTCCAATCGTTCACGCACCCCGGGTTGCTCGCATTCGCCAGCACCTCCGGACGACACGGGTTGGCCGCCTGCGAGTACGACACCGTCACCCCCGCAGGAACCGGACCGACTCCCGTCAGAGACACTCCGAACTCCGAGTTCCGGGCATTCGTGTTCGTGGTGTTGGTATCACCCACAGCGGGCAGCAGGTCGTACATGACCGGGTTCACCAGGTTCGTCGAGCCCGTGTTGGTGAAGGTCACGTTATAGGTGGCCGTTCCGCCGTTCGGACTGACATTGCCTATGCCGCCGGCT
>JBQCJQ010000072.1:0-15631 GCA_051952615.1 Humibacter sp. | reverse complement strand
TGCTCGGAGTCTGCGATCTGGCGAAGGCCGCCTGCTATGCGCCCTCCGGGGCGGGCCTCGCCAATCCGTACCCGGGCATCTCGGGCACCGGTTACCCGCCATCCTCGACCGGATACGGCGACGGCCTGATCGTGGGCACGAAGTACTACGCGACCCCGCGCAACGACGTCGTCACCTGCTGGGACTTCTCCCTGCGGGTCGGGTCGGGCGCCGTGCCCAAGTGCTCCGGCTTCGCGGGCCCCACGGACGGGAACAACTACACGACGCGAGCGCTCACGGGTGATCTCGAGGGGTGTGGCGCGGCAAACGGCGACGCAGGCCAGATCAAGATCTTCAACCTGGTCGCCGGCGGCGCCTGCACCGCTGTGGCGGCCGTGAGCGTGCAGATCTCGCCGTCGAGCTACTACTGCGACGGCAAGGCGGGGCATGTCAGCTCCTGGGGTGACGTCACCCTGGCCGGGATGACCGCCTCCGACTACTCGTCGGCGAAGCTGACGCTCACCGACGTGAACGGCAACAACGTTCCTGGGTGGGTCGATGTGCCCTTCCCGTCGAGCGGCGCGCAGTCGATCGACATCTCCTCGATCCCGGTGTCGGGCACCACGGCGATCCTCACCGCCCACGTCACCATCGCGGGCTCGACCAACTCCGCCGCGATGTCGAACGCACAGTTGAAGATGAACTGGGTGGGCGACCCCATCCAAGTCTGCTACCAGACCACCGTCGCAGCCGTCCCGTGTCTGACGACGGGGTCCGTGTCGAACACCGCGACCGCGGTCACCACGGCGGGGACCACAACGGACGGCCCCGCGGGCAACAGCAGCGGTGCCGTGACCTTCGCGGTCTCCAACGCCGACTCCTCGTGTCTGCTCCATCTGGTCAAGACAGCGAATCCGAATCCAGCGAAACCAGGGGATACCGTCACGTACAGCATCGCGGTGACGAACACCGGCACCTCCGCCTACGACGTCGCCCATCCCGCGAGCTTCACCGACAACATCGGTACGGTGCTCGCCGACTCGACGTACAACGACGGCAGCCTTGGCGCGACGGCAGGCTCGGCATCCTATGACCCCACCGGCAAGGTGATCTCGTGGTCCGGGCCGCTTGCGGCCGGCGCGACCAGCACCATCACGTACTCCGTCACCGTGCAAGACCCCGACACCGGCCCGCACTCGATGGTCAACCGGGTGGTGACGCCCGTCGGGACGCCATCCAACTGCGGTGCCGGATCCGCCGACCCCGCGTGCACCGTGACCGACCCCGTGCAGTCGTTCCGCGTGGTCAAGACCACGACGTCGACCGAAGTGATCCCCGGCCAGCCCGTCGACTACACGATCACGGTCACGAACACCGGGCAGGTGCCGTACACGGATGCCGCCCGCGCGAGCTTCACGGATGACCTGACCAACGTGCTCGACGATGCGGTCTACAACAACGATGCGAACGCGACCGGCGGCGATGTCGCCTACGCAGCCCCGACCCTGTCCTGGTCAGGAGCCCTCGCGGTGGGTGCGACGGTCACGATCGCCTACTCGGTGACGGTCGACGACCCCGACGGCGGCGACGCGAAGCTGATCAACACCGTCACGACTCCGATCGGCTCCGGCGGCAACTGTGCGACCGGCTCGACCGACCCCGCGTGCCATGTGCAGATTCCGGCGAAGTCGTTCCACGTGGCGAAGGCGGCGTCGACGTCGGTGGTCGACGCCGGCGGCACGGTGACCTACACCCTCACGGTGACGAACACCGGCCAGTCCGACTACACGGCCGACGACCCCGCCTCGTTCACGGACGACATGACCGGCGTGCTCGATGACGCGGTCTACAACTACGACGCGGAGGCTTCGGCCGGCTCGGTGAACTACGCGGCTCCGAACCTCTCCTGGGCCGGCGTGCTGCCCATCGGCGCGACGGTGACCATCACCTACAGCGTCACCGTGCGCAACCCCGACCCGGCCGATCACCAGCTCGACAACACGGTGTCGAGCCCACTCGGCTCGGGCGGGAACTGCGTCGCCGGCAGTAGCGACCCCGACTGCCGCAGCATCGTTCCCGTGCGCTCCTACACGGTGGCCAAGACCTCGCCGTCATCCGGCACCGTGTACCCGGGCGACGTCGTCTCCTATGTCGTGACGGTCACGAACACGGGAGCAGCCGCCTACACGGATGCCAGCCCGGCGTCCGCCACCGACGATCTGACCAAGGTCATCGACGACGCCTCCTACGACGGCAACGCCAGGGCCACCGGAGGCACCGTGAACTACGCGGCGCCTGTGCTGTCCTGGTCCGGTCCCATCGCCGTCGGCGGCACGGTGACCATCACCTATTCGGTGACGGTCGGCGCCCCCGGCTCCGGTGACGGCACGCTGACGAACGCCGCCAACCCCGATGGCTCCGGCGGACTGTGCGCCGACGGCTCGGCATCCCCATGTCCCGCCGTCGTGTTCCAGGTCGGAACCTATACCGTGACGAAGACCTCGAGCCCGAGCGGCGACGTGCACCCCGGTGACACGGTCACGTACACGGTCACGGTGCACAACCCGAGCAAGGGCGACTTCTCCGCATCGAAGCCGGCGTCATTCTCGGACGACCTCAGCGCCGTGCTGGATGACGCAACGTACGGCAACGACGCCACCGCAACCGCGGGGGCGCTGAACTACACGAGCCCGACCCTGTCGTGGGCCGGGGCGCTCGCCGCGGGAGCGACGGTCACGGTCACGTACAGCGTCACGGTCAACAGTCCGGACACCGGCGATCACGTCTTGACGAACGCGGCAGACGCGACCACACCTGGCGGCACCTGCGCCGATGGCTCGGCGGCACCGTGCCCGCCCGCGGTGAACGACGTGCAGTCGTTCACGGTCGCCAAGACAGCGTCCATGGAGGGTCCGCTGCACCCCGGCGACACCGTGACGTACACGATCACCGTGCACAACACCGGGCACTCGGACTACACAGCGAGCCACCCCGCGTCGTTCACGGACGACCTGAGCGATGTCGTGGATGACGGCGTCTACCACAAGGACGCGACGGCGACCTCCGGCACCGTCGCCTACGCGGCTCCGACGCTGTCGTGGTCGGGGCCGCTGGCGATCGACGCGACCGTCACGATCGAATACACGGTGACCGTCAACGGCGGCGGTGCGGGCGACCACGTGCTCGGCAACGCCGTCGTCACGCCTCCGGGAGAGGGCGGAAACTGCCAGGAGGGCTCCGCCGACCGTGTCTGTTCCGTCACGCTTCCCGTGCTGTCGTTCGGGGTCGTGAAGACTGTCAGCGCAGCCAAGGTGGCGCCAGGGCAGAAGGTGACCTACACGATCACCGTGACGAACACGGGCGTGGTGCCCTTCACCGACGCCGAGCCGGCGAGCTTCACCGACGACATGACCAAGGTGCTGGATGACGCCGCGTACGACAACGACGCGCAAACGCACGCCGGTACCGTGAGCTACGCCACTCCGACCCTGTCGTGGTCCGGCCCCCTGCCAGTGCACGGCGCGGTCGTGATCACCTACAGCGTCACCGTGAACAAGCCCTACAGCGGCAACCGCACCATGCTGAACACGGTCGCCACTCCGCCGGAGGGCAACTGCGGGCCGCAGACGGATGACGCCGACTGCCGGACGACATCGACCGTCGACCCGCCGCCGGTCATCGCGGTGACGCCGCCCAGCTCCGTCGCCGACCCGTCGTCCGGGGCGAAGCCGTCGTCGATGGCAGACACCGGCTCGAACATCTGGCCGTTCGGCATCCTGGCCGGCCTGTTGCTCGCCGCCGGCCTGTTGCTCGTGGCCATGCGCCGCCGACGCCCACGGGACGAGTGAGCACTACACCCGGGCGTGCTACGGTCGGAGACCGGTCTCGTCGCCGCCCGGCCACGAGCCAGTGAGGAGCGAACACGATGTCCAGCCCCCGTGGCGTCGCCTTCTTCGACGTCGACGAGACATTGGTCTCCGTGCGCACCCTCGAGTCGTTCCTGCTCTACTACCTGAAGCGCGTGCCCTCGATGGTGTCCCTCGAGTACCTCGGGGAGCTGCGACAGAGGGTTCTGGAGCTGAGCCGTGCCGAGTTCAACGCGCTCTACTTCCGCGTCTGGGCCGGGCAGTCGCAGGCCGACGTGCTCGAAGCCGGTCGCAGCTGGTTCGCCGAGGTGTCGGCCGAGCCCGGCTTCTACCGCCAGAACGTGCTCGCGCAGCTGCTCGAGCATCAGGATGTCGGACACGACGTGGTGCTCGTCTCGGGGTCGTTCGAGGGTCCGCTTCGACCGCTGGCTGCAGCGCTCGGCGTCGACGGGCTCTATTGCACGGGCCTCGAGGTGAAGGACGGCGTCTACACCGGCGAGATCAGCGCGGCGATGATCGACGACGACAAGCGTCACGCCGTCGAGGCGTACCTGTCAGCACTCGACCCGGAGACCCCGAGCTGGGGATACGGCGATCATCCCAGCGATCTTCCGCTTCTGGAGCGTGTCGGCAATCCCGTCGTCGTCGGGTCGGACCCGGCGCTCGTCGCGTTGGCCGAGGAGCGCGAATGGCCGATCATGCAGATCGACCAGCCTTTGGCACCGCGCGCCTGACGAGCGAAACGAGGGCGCCGGAACCCCTGTCGCGGCACACAGAGTACGCGGTACCGTGATCTCTACCCCGCAGTTTTCTATGCGAAGGATCCGGATGCCATCGATCTCAGCCGCCCTGCACGACCTGATCAACGACCAGGAACTCTCGGTCGAAGATGCCCTCGACCGGCACTTCAGGCCGGAGTACCGACAGAGCACGAACGGCGACTGGATAGACCGAGCGACCTTTGCGGAGCAGATGACCCAGCTGCGCACGTTCGTCGACCACGCCGAGATCGAGGTGGTCGCCGAGTTGACGCAGGGTGACATCTACGCGGAGCGGCACGTGCTCACGGCGACGCAGCGGGATGGTGGGACGGCGAGCCAGGAGGTGTTCCTCTTCGGCGAGATCGCCGAGGACGGCCGGTTCGCGTCGCTCGAGGAGCTCGTGCGCCCCCTGAGTTGAGCCGCGCTCACTGCTCAGACAGGTCGCGCAGCCTCGCCTGCACGTGGCGCTGCAGATCACGGGGCCGGAACGGCTTCACCATGTACACGTCGGCGCCGGAGTCGAGGCTGTCGATCTCGTCTCGCTCCGCGCCGCTGGCGCTCAGCACCACGATGAGGGCGTCGCTGATCGACCGGACCCGCCGCGTTGTCTCGATGCCGCTCATGCCGGGCATGCGGATGTCGACGGTCACGACGACGGGATCGCACTTCTCCACCGCGGCGATACCGTCACGGCCGTTGGTCGCGGTGATGACCTCGAGTCCTGCACGCTCGAGGACGACACGGATGAGAGATCGGATTCCGTCGTCGTCCTCGATGACAACAGCGTTCCGATGCGTAGCCTGAGTCACCTCGGTCCTGATCCGTTCCCGCGTCGCTCTTCGGGTTGAGATTCCGTCGGGAACGATAGCCGTTGATCGCGAAAGAGTCTAGGCGGCAGCATCCGCGGACTGTTCACGCGATCGGCTCCTTCTGTTCGCCTTAAGACTCGAACATCCAATCTAGACGTCCGTCTTATAAGCCGAAACCCCCAGGAGTGGGGACGAGCATCCCTCAGTATGCGTCGGACTCGGTCCTGAGGCGCACGACTCGCTCCGGCGCATCCTCGATGCCGAGGGCCGGAAGCATGATGAGCCAGAAGTGAGAGACGCGCTGGTGGATGTCGCGCGCCTTCGTGAGCCGGTGTGCGACCTGCTGCAGGCCGGTGAACGCCTCGACGAGAACCTCGGCCGCCGAATCGATGTCGATCCCGGCCGGGAGCTTCACACTCGATTCGTTGTCCGCGAGCTGCGCACGAACGATCTCCATCCAGCCGACGAACGGCACGGGAAGGTCGACGCCGTGCAGACCCGCGTCGTGCTGAAGGCGGATGCCCGCGCGGATGAGCACGTCGTCGCGGAACCGGCGAGACACGATGAAGGAGAGCATGACGACCGCATCGATACCGGAGTATCCGGCGTCTCGGATGTTGGAGACGACCGCGTCCCACTGCTCGTGAGGGTGTGCGGCGATCTCTTGCGCCAGCGATGCCTTCGACGAGAAGTGGTAGCTCATCGCGCCCTTGGTCCTGCCCAATCGCGCGCCGATATTGGAGAGGGACGCCCCCGCGTAACCCATCTCGTCGAATTCGGCGGCAGCAGCACGCACGATCTCATCCCGTCGAGCGACGGCCCGCGCCTGTGTCATCCTATAAAGCCTAGGGGTTTCCAACGCTGCAGAGAAGAGGAAACGCCCACGTGGCAATGCTCTCAGACGGGCGTCGAGGGTATGACATGGGGTCTGAGGCGCGAGCTATCCAGGTAGTGCGATTGCTACGCTTCGAATCATGGGAGCGGTTGAGGGGGACTGTGTTGTTGTCATCGAGGATGACGACGGCATACGCGAGCTTGTCGGCACCGTATTGGGGCAGCTCGGGCTGGAGGTGATCGCCGTCTCGAACGGGGTGGACGGCGTCGCTCAGGTCGAGCGGAGGCAGCCCGTGCTCGTGACGGTGGATGTCAGCATGCCGGGCATCGACGGATTCGAGACCGCCAAGCGCATCCGTGCCATCAGCAGCGCCTACATCATGATGCTGACGGCGAGGGACGAAGAGATCGACGCGCTTCAGGGCCTCGGGGCCGGCGCCGACGACTACGTGCTGAAGCCCTTCCGGCCGCGCGAGCTGCGCGCTCGCGCCGAGGCGATGCTTCGCCGCCCGCGCAATGTGGAGCGCCCCTCTTCTTCGGGGGCGTCGAACCCAGCGGCAACCGCGCCCGCGGGCACGGACACGGCGGATGCCGGCGTCACCGTGCGCACGGCGGTGCTGCGGCACAACGGCGTCGTGCTCGACCCGGACACCCACATCGTCGAGAGAGACGGTCACGAGCTCGACCTCACCCGTAGCGAGTTCGAGATCTTGCAGGCGCTGCTCCGGTCCGGCCGCACGGTGCGCAGCAAGGATGACCTGGCGCGTCTGCTGCGCGGCGACGGGTACGTGACGAACCCGTACGTCGGCGACGCCGACAGGCGAGGGGTCGAAGTGCATGTCGGAAACCTGCGCAAAAAGCTCGCTGACAATGCCGCCTCTCCGTACCTGATCGAGACGGTGCGAGGCGTCGGGTATCGCCTCGCCGCCTCGCAGGACTAGGGGTCGTCGGGGTGTCGACCCCCGTTTACGGGGTAGGTCAAGCCATTTCGGTTGTCCAATGTGTGGATAACTCCAGGTGGGGGCAGATACCCTGGAGTTCTCCGCACCGCTGTCGTACGACGTGCAGTGTGCCGAGAGACCACACATTCGGGTTGAGGTACGTCTCGGACTTTAGGGAGGGGGGCACCTTCATTCGGGTTGAAGGTGCCCCCATCAAAGGCCTTCGTGCTTCGGCCTTGCGGCCTCCGCTCTTGGGCGACATGAACAGTCTGCAGGCCGACTCGACGGATTGAGCGCGGGGAATGCTCAAGAGTGGCTCAGGACTGGTGGTCTCGATGGATGACGGCGGAGATGCTGTAGCGCTGCAGGCGCCGCGATCATCTAGCGTGGCCCAGAGAAAGGAGCGTGCGATGTCGAGGTCTACCGCTTCCACCACCGCCCCAGCACCGGATATCACCCGGGATCAGGAGAACAGTGTGGACGCCGTCGTGAATCCGCACAGTGTCCTCGTGCTCGCGACGAGCGCCCATGCAGCTGCGGCCGCGCAGTCCGCACTGGACGACGCCGGCATCGGCTCCGACATCGCGACCGTCGAGAGCGAGCTGGGACCACGCACCCGTCGCCCCGTGCTCGTTGTCGCCGAGTCCGCCGACGATCTCGACGACGCACTGGTCGTGGCATCGGTCGATCGCGACTTCGTGCTGCTCGCCGACGTGCGGCAGGCGCTCCCGATGCGGGTGCGACTCCTCATGGAGCGTTCTCTCCGACGACGTGAACGGCTGGAGAGCGCCGAAGAGCTGCGCGAGCAGGCCATGATGCTCACGGCCGCCGTTCACAGGGCGGAGACCCGCGAGGAGCTCGCGGCGACCGTGACGGACGGCATCCGCAAGATCTTCAAGACCCATGCCGTCTCGGTGATCATTCCGGCGGACCCGGGCCGCAGCGAGGACTCCGCGCTCGCCTGGACGACCAACGGTCGCGGCTCAGCCGCCCTGGCGGCGACCATGGAGTCTCTCGCCAGGTCGCACGCGCGGAACGAGGGCCGGTCGAACATCGGTCCCGGACTCGAGAAGATCATCGTCGATCTCGTGCGGGAGAGCGATGCCTCGACGGTCGACTCGCTCTTCGACGCGGACGCGCAGCACGTCATGCTGGTTCCGATCACCTTCGAAGACGCCGCCGCGGGCGCGCTGCTGATCGCCGACTCGGCGGGAGCCGCACGCCGCACCGCATTCGAGCGCGCCATCATCGCGTACCTCGGGGTGCAGGTGGGACGCGCGACCTCGGAGCTCTGGCTGTACGACCGGCAGCTGGTGTCCGAGGAGGAACTCCACCGCACGTCGGCCGAACTGCGCGAGTTCGTGAGCCAGATGGATGACCTCGGCGTGGTCATCCGGTCGATCGCCGACACCGTCAACGTCGGCGTCATCTTCTACGACAACGAGAACCGCCCCAAGCTGCGCAACGGCATGGTCGAGCGGCTGCTCGCGCTCGCGGGCTTCGATCCGGAGACCGGGCTCAGCACCCACGTCTACGGCTCCGACCGGCGCACCAGGGTCAAAGAGGGCAAGAACATCGTCTCCGAGACGCTGGAAGGCGATCAGCGCGGCCTCATCTACTGGATGGGCGATCCCGAGGGCGAGCAGCGCGCTGTCGTGACCGAAGCCCACACGATCATCAAGCCGACGGGCGAGCAGCTGGGGTCGGCGATCGTCACGTACGACGTCACCGATCTGGCGAACGCCATCGAGATCAGGGAGGAATACCTCGCCACCGTCTCGCACGAGCTGCGTACGCCGCTCACCTCCATCGTCGGCTACCTCGATCTGATCGACGACGGTTACGACGTCGAGGAGCTCGGCTTCGGCAAGGAGTTCCGGGTCATCCAGCGCAGTGCGGAGCAGATGCTCGCGCTGATCAGAGACCTGCTCAGCACCAGCACGCAGGAGCTGTCGCTGCATGTGGAACCGGTGGACGTCTCCTCACTCCTCAAGCAGTCGGTCTCGACTCTTCGGCCCGTCTTCGAAGCCGCGCATCAGACGCTGCGCCTCGAGGAGCCTGCGACCACCGTGCTCGCACACCTCGACGCCGCTCGCATCAGGCAGGTCGTCGACAACCTCATCTCGAACGGCTCCAAGTACACGCCGGACGGCGGCGAGATCACGGTCGGGCTCGAGCGTGACGACGACACCGTCGTGATCACGGTCGCCGACACCGGCCGAGGCATCAGCAAGGCGGACCAGGCGAGATTGTTCGACCGATTCTTCAGGGCGCGGGATGCCAGGGAAGACGCGATCCAGGGCGTCGGCCTCGGGCTCACCATCGTGAAGACGATCGTCGAAGCACATGACGGCGTCATCTCCGTGCAGAGTGAACCGGGCCACGGTTCCACGTTCACCGTGCGGCTTCCGATGCGCGCAGAGGGTTCGCCGCTGCCACGACTTCCGATGGAGCCGTGACCCCTCAACGGGGTTTTCACTCGATTTGTGCGTTTGTGCAACCGCGCCGACCGTTAGTGTGGAGTCACCCTCGCGAGACCGTACCCGAAGCGGTCAGAAGGTACCCCGAACTGTGCCACGCTTTTCAGGCGCAGCCCTGGAAGCGAGCTGAACAAGTTAAGGGTGCGTCACTTGCCTCTCATCGACAGTAGCGCCGCTCATCGTTCCACGCGCTCCGAGACCCTCGTCTGGGCGATCGAACGCGCGTCGGAGCACCTCTGGTACGCCGATGTCGAGATTCCGCGCAGTCACTGGCTGTGCCATCCCGTTCCCGACATCGTGCCCGTGACTCTGCTGGCCGAGGCCTTCCGCCAGGCCGGCCTCGCGATCTGCGTCGCAGGGCTCGGCATGGGGCAGTCGGTGCATTTCGTCGTCTCGAGGATGACCGTGAACGTCGAGGTCGAGGCGCTTCACTTCCCCCGCTTCGGCGCCCTCGCCGGACGGCTCGAGGTGACGTTCGCCGACATCGGATACCGCAAGGGCGTTCCTCACGTGCTCGACGTCGACTACGTGCTGCCGGGGTTCGCGTCCGGCCACGTCGACGCGCGCATCCTGACCGACCACGACTATCGGGTGCTGCGGCGCAACGCGGCGCCGCTCGACGACGAGATCCAGGACTCCGTCGAGAAGCTGGTGGATGTCATCGAACGCGACGGCTCTCACCTCGTCGCACGCCTCGGCCTCAACGAGTCCGACCCGTTCTTCTTCGACCACCCCGTCGACCACCTGCCGGGAATGCTGATGCTGCACTCGGCGGCGCGGGTGCACGAGGACGAGTTCGGCGTCGCTCCCCGCTTCTTGACGATCGAGTTCCCGGCGTTCGGCGAGTTCCGAGTGGAGACGGACCTCACCGCAGACCTCACCGAGCACGGCACCGAGATCGCCTTCGAGCAGGGCGGTCGTGTGATCGCGAGGGCCGTCACCGACACCTGCATCCTCGGGCGCTAGCCGGCCCGAGCGGTACCCTCCCGGCGGACGGAAGCCCGGGAGGGTGGCGAGCCGTGCAGGCTCGGCAGAGAACCGCCGGTTAAAAGACTGTGGTGCCGGGCCCGTCCAGATCACGCTTTCAAAGCGAGCGACAGGCCCAGCACCGACCACCCTCAGGACTCGCGTCCCTCGGACGAGGCGGTCCCATTCGGGTTGGGACCGCCTATTCGAGTTGGTCCCATTCGGGTTAGGACCGCCTCAGTTCGGGGTTGAGGTTTCCGCGTTCATCGCGGTAAAAGCCATGCTGCCAGGGCACTCGACAACGAGAACGCGGGAATTCCTCAAGATTTACTCAAGCCGGTCGTGCGGTGTGAAATGGGTCGCCGAATCGGGTCGGAAACACCCTTCAACGGGGGTCGGAATGCCAGCGCCGGCCCGGATCGGAGCGCCATCCAGGTCACCGTGAGAGGCTCGAAGCACACGACGAAGGCGACGAGAGGATGCCCGTGACGACCACGACCGACAACACCAGCGACCTGCCAGCGACCCGCAGGTGGCGTACGAGCACGGCCGAGGAGCAGGGCGTCGACCCGGCGGCCATCCGTGCTCTGATCGACGATTACGACGCCGACGAGACGCAGGATCCGCACGCGATCGTCGTGGTGCGTCACGGCGCGGTCATCGCGTCGGCGGAGTGGGGGCCGTACGCGGTGAGCCGGCCGCAGCTGGTCTACTCGCTGAGCAAGAGCTTCACCAGCACGGCCGCGGGGTTCGCGGTCGCCGAGGGTCTTCTCGACCTCGACACCCCGGCGGTCGACTACTTTCCGGAGTATGCCGACAGCGTCGCAGAGGCGAGCCGCGGCATCCTGGTTCGTCACCTCGCCTCGATGGCCACGGGCCACCTGAACGACATGATCACGTCGTTCGACGTCGACCCGCGGCATCCGATCAGGGCGTTCTTCGCGACGCCGCCGGAGCGCGAGCCCGGCTCGGTCTTCACGTACAACCAGCTCGCGACGTACACGCTGGGGGCGATCATCCAGCGCCGCTCGGGTCTGCGGCTGACCGAGTACCTGCGCCCGCGCCTGCTGGAGCCGCTCGGCATCGCGCCGCTCGGATGGCAGCAGCAGCCCGCCGAGGTCGAGCTCGGGTTCTCCGGCCTGTTCGCCCCGGCGGAGGCGGTCGCGAAGCTCGGTCAGCTCTACCTGGATCGCGGGGTCTGGAACGGAGAGCGACTGCTCTCCGAGGAGTGGGTGCGCCAGGCGACCAGCTTTCAGGTCGACAATGCAACGCCCGGCGATCCCGACGTGGCCTCGTCGGACTGGGATCAGGGCTACGGCTTCCAGTTCTGGATGGCGCGCCACGGCTATCGCGGCGACGGAGCGTTCGGCCAGTTCTGCATCGTTCTCCCCGAGCACGACGCGGTGGTCGCCATCACCTCGCAGACCCTCGACATGCAGGATCAGCTGAACCGCGTCTGGAAGCACCTGCTCCCCGCGTTCGGTGACACGGCTCTCGATCCGAGGGATGGGGAGCAGCTGCACGGGATCGTACGGGAGATCGGATTTCCGTCATCCCTCGCCTCGCTCGACGGCCTCGAAGCGGAGTCCAGCGGCGAGTATGCGCGTGCGGGAGATTCCGAGTCGCTTGCGCAGTTCGAGAGCCTGACGGTCGCGACGCTGGAGCGTGATGGCGGGCCCTGGAAGCTCACGCTGCGCGAGGACGGCACGGGAACGGCCGATGCCGGGGCATCCCGTGGCACGGTCGGCGGCATCGTGGGAGACGGCGAGTGGCTGACGACGGAAGGGAACGTCTCTGGCAGCCTCGGCGTGCCGGTCGCGCTGAGGGGCGGCGTCCTGCCGGACGGCACGCTGCGGGTCGACGTGGCCTTCATCGACACCCCGCACCGGCTGACCCTGCTGTTCGATGCGGCGTCGCGCACGGTGGTGCCGCGCTGGCAGACCCGCCCGTTGAGCCTGCGCGGCATGCGGGAGCTGCGTGCCCTGCAGCCGGGGGAGCGGTTCGAGCTCCAGGGGTAGTGCGCTACCCCTCGACGGGCACGTGAATCTCGTCCGGCGGCCGTAGACCGCCGTCGGACGAGCGCGCCCGCAGCGCGAGGGCGATCGCGGGGAAGAGGAGCACCGAGAGCATCCCGGCGCCGACGAGGGCGCTGGCGGTGCCCTGGGTGATGTCGTGCTGCTGGAGCCCGATGTTCGTGACGGCCACGATGATCGGCAAGCCCGTCGCGGAGAACAGCGTGAGCGCCGACAGATCGCGGCCGGTCGATCCGGGTGGGGCGGCGAGCAGCCCGGGTAGTCCGCGCACGATGAGCAGCATCAGCACGAAGATCGGCAGCAGGATGAGCGCCCGCGAGTCCGAGAGAAGCCCGCGCAGGTCGAAGTTGACGCCGGTGGCGATGAAGAAGATCGGCACGACGAAGCCGAACGCCACGGCCTCGAGCTTGCCCTCGATCTGCACTGCGTCCTCTTCCTTCGCACCGGAGAGCAGCACGCGCGCGAGCACTCCTGCGGCGAAGGCGCCGAGCAGCATGTCGAGACCGAGGGCGAGGCTGAGGCCGACGAGCGCCGCGATGATCGCGATCACGAATCGCACCGCGAACTGACCGCTGGTGTGCAGCGTGGCCCGGATCAGGCGATGGAATCTGTCGTTGGTGCCACGAGAGGCGAGCCAGATGCCGAGAACCGTGATGATCACGAAGCCCGCGAGCACGAGGGCCGCAGACAGCGGCGTGCGCCCGGAGAGGAACAGCGAGATCGCGACCAGCGGTCCGAACTCGCCGACGGCGCCGACCGCGGTGACCGCGATGCCGAACGGCGTCTTCATCTCGCCCGTGTCGCGCAGCAGAGGCAGGAGGGTTCCGAGGGCGGTCGAGCACAGAGCGATACCCACGTAGACCCCGGCGATCGGGGTCGGGGCCAGCAGCACGCCGAGCACGATTCCGACGACGAGCGAGATGAGCCATCCGAAGGTCGCTCGCCGCAGCGGCCGTCCCTTGATCGTGCTGAAGCTGATCTCGTTGCCGGCCATGAAGAAGAGGAAGGCCAGCCCGAAGTTGGAGACCATGTTGAGCCCATCCGACTTCGGCACCCAGCCGAGCACGCTCGGGCCCACGATGATGCCGAGCACGATCTCGAAGACCACGAGCGGTATCTTCACGATCCGGCCGACGAGCGTCGCCAGAATCGGGGCCACGACGGCCAGAACGGGAATCAGCACGATCGGAGCGATGGTCGCGGCCATGATCAGGATGCTACTGCCACGGCCACCCGCGCCCGGGAGGCTGATTCCCGCTCAGCGGCGAGGGAGGGTCAGGGGCGAGGGATGACCGTGAGCACGCGCAGCGTGTGCTCGAAGAACTTCTCCATGAAGTTGCGCAGGAACACCTCGGTGCGGTCCTCGGTGATGGTGCCGTCCGCCTCGATGAGGCCGGGCGTGAACTGGATGTAGGCCTCTGGAGCGGTCATCTGACGCGCATTCAAGAAGCTCAGGGTGGCGCGCAAGGACTGTTGTGCGAGCGCCGTGCCGATGGCGCCGGCCGAGGCGCCGATCACACCGGTGGGCTTGTCGGCCCACGCGTTCTGGCCCCACGGTCTGCTTCCCCAGTCGATCGCGTTCTTGAGCGCACCGGGGATGGAGCGGTTGTACTCCGGGGTGACGAACAGGATGGCGTCCGCGCTCGCGACAGCGGCCTTGAAGTCGAGCGCGACCTGCGGATAATCCGCGTCGTAGTCGTAGCTGTAGAGCGGCAGGTCGGCGTACGAGATCTCGAAGAACTCGAACTCCGATGGTGCGACCTTCTCCAGCGCATTGGCGAGCTTGCGGTTGATGGACTCGCGCGCCAGGCTGCCGATGATGACGCCGACGCGGTATGGCGGCTCATGCTCCATGATCTCGATCTGCATGATTTCGACTGTACCTGGACGCCCTCATGCGTTCGCATGCATCGCAGGGTCATCCCGTCGTCGCGCTCGAGCTAACGGCTCCCGCTCCGCTCGGATGCGTTGGCCCGGAGGAAGGCATCGACCGTCGCCGCGACGTGCGAGGCTGTTGCGCTCGCGGTTGGTGCGGGCTCGCCGGGCGCAAGCAGGGCACGGTCCTGAAGTGGGCCGACGAGCGCGTACGCGAACTGAGCCGCCGCCTCTCGTGCGTCGGGGACGTCGAGCTCGCCGGCATCCCGCATGCGCTCGAGGTGTGCGGTGAGCAGCTCCACCGTCGCCGCCGGTCCCTGACGCCAGTACTCCGTGACCGCCGCGGGGAACGTTGGTGCCTGCGCAACCGCCAGGCGCCGCAGGCTCAGCACCTCCTGACGCAGCACGCCACTCACGAGCGCGGTGCCGACCGCGATGAATCTCGCCCGCAGGTCGCCGTCGCCCTCGAGCCCGGCAGTCGTTCGACGAAGGATGTCGGCCGCTTCGGCCGTGACCGCCGCGAGCAGCGCGACGAGCAGGGCGTTCTTGTCGGCGAAGTTGCTGTAGACGGTCGCCTTCGAGACACCCGCGGCCAGTGCGATCGCGTCGATCGAGGTCGCGCTGAACCCGTCTCGCAGGAACAGCTCGCGCGCCGCGGCGAGGATCTCGGGGGACTTGCGTTCACGCATGGGCGGAGTCTACCATCAAAGCAAACTAAACCGTTCAGTATGGATTGAAGGTCGCGACATGTCTTCCTCGACGCACTACGACTGCACACCCGAGGCCCGGGTCACGAAGTCGTTGCTGGGATACGGGGTGATCGCCGCGCCGTTCTACGTGATCGCCTCGGTCGTGCAAGGGCTCCTCACGCCGGGTTTCGACTTCGCCCGCGACAGCTGGAGCCTGCTCTCGCTCGGCACGGCGGGCTGGGTGCACATCGTCGTGTTCATCCTCACCGGCCTGATGGTGATCGCCGCCGCGATCGGCGTGCACCGCCACATCGCTGAAGGCCGGGGCAGAACGGCCTGGGTCTACCTCGTCGTGTACGGGGCACTCCTCGTGCTCGCCGGCGTATTCCTCCCCGATC
>JBQCJQ010000071.1:0-6022 GCA_051952615.1 Humibacter sp. | reverse complement strand
CCGTCGGCCTTTCCGCCGCCGAGCTGCTCGAGCAGCTGCACGACGCGCGCCGCGGCGGCACGGGCCACGTCGGGGTCGACACTCCGCTCGAAGCGACGGGACGCCTCGCTCGGCAGCTTGTGCCTGCGGGCCGACCGCGCGATCGAGACCGGGTCGAAGTTCGCCGCCTCGATGAGCACGTCGGTCGTCGTGTCGCCAACCTCAGTCGTGGCACCTCCCATGACGCCTGCGAGGCCGATCGGGCCGGACTCGTCGGTGATGAGCAGGTCCTCGGCATCGAGCACGCGCACCTGGGCGTCGAGAGTGGTCAGCTTCTCGCCCGGCGTTGCTCGGCGAACCGTGATGCCGCCGCTGAGCTTGTCCAGGTCGTAGGCGTGGATCGGCTGGCCGAGCTCGATCATGACGTAGTTTGTCACGTCGACGATCAGCGAGATGGACCGGATGCCCGCGAGCACGAGCCTCGCGATCATCCATGCGGGCGTCGGTGCCTTCGGGTCGATGCCGCGAACGGTGCGGGTGACGAACACGTCCGCTCCGACTCGCCCGCGGATCGGCGCCGCGTCGTCGATCACGACGGCGAAGCCCTCGCCGTCCACCGGCTCGACGGCGGCCGCGGGGTCGCGGAACGCGGCACCCGTCGAGTGCGCGTACTCTCGCGCGATGCCACGGATCGAGAGCGCGTATCCGCGGTCGGGCGTGACGTTCACCTCGACCGACGCGTCGTCGAGACCGAGCAGGGCGATGGCATCCGTACCGACGGGTGCATCGATGCCTAGCTGCGCGAGTCGGAGGATGCCGTCGTGCTCGTCACCGAGACCGAGCTCGCGCGCAGACGCGATCATGCCGTCTGAGACGTGGCCGTACGTCTTGCGTGCGGCGATCGGGAAGGGACCGGGCAGCACCGAGCCGGGCAGCGTCACGACGACCTTGTCGCCGACGAAGAAGTTGCGAGCGCCGCAGACGATGCCGTGCACCGCCTCTCCCCCGTCGGCGGCCGTCTCACCGTCCGGCGCGACACGCACCTGACACCAGCGGATGGTCTTGCCGTTGGTCTGCGGCTCCTCGACGAAGTCGAGCACCTCGCCGACAACGACAGGGCCGGAGATCTCGAAACGGTGGATGTCCTCCTCTTCGAGCCCGACCTTCACGAGCGCCGCGTGCACGTCCTCCGGCGTCGAGCCGGGGATGACGTCGACGTACTCTGCAAGCCACGAAAGCGGGATGCGCATTGCCCTAGACCACCATTCCGAACTGCTGGGAGAACCTGATGTCGCCCTCGATCATGTCGCGCATGTCGTTCAGGCCGTTGTGACGGAACTGCAGGGTGCGCTCGATGCCCATGCCGAAGGCGAATCCCGTGTAGACGTCGGGGTCGATGCCCGCGGACCGCAGCACGTTGCGATTCACCATGCCGCAGCCGCCCCACTCGATCCAGCGAGGGCCGCCTTTGGCGCCCGGATGCCAGACATCCATCTCGGCGCTCGGCTCGGTGAAGGGGAAGTAGTTGGGGCGCAGGCGGATCTTCGCCTCGTCGCCGAACATCGCCCTCGCGAAGTGCTCCAGCGTGCCGCGCAGGTGCGCCATGGTGAGTCCCTTGTCGACGGCGATGCCCTCGACCTGGCTGAACACCGGGGTGTGCGTCGCGTCGAGTTCGTCGGTGCGGTACACGCGGCCGGGCGCGACGACGTACACCGGCAGCTCACGCTCGAGAAGAGCGCGGATCTGCACCGGCGACGTGTGCGTGCGCAGCACGAGATGCGCCTCGGGAGGCTCGACGAAGAACGTGTCCTGAAGAGCACGCGCAGGATGATCGGGCGCGAAGTTGAGCGCGTCGAAGTTGAACCACTCGCTCTCGAGCTCCGGCCCCTCCGCGACCTCCCAGCCCATGCCGACGAAGATGTCGGCGATGCGCTCCTGGAGAAGGGAGAGCGGATGCCTCGCACCGGTGCGCCCGGGAAGGGCCACCTCGGTGACGTCGACGGCCTCTTCGGCCAGACGCTTCGCGTTCTCCTGTTCGGCGAGCACGGCCTCCTTCGCCGCGAACGCCTGGTTCACGCGCCCACGAGCCTGTCCGACCAGCTTGCCCAGCGCGGCCTTCTGGTCGGCCGGGACGTCACGCAGCGCGGCGTTCAGCCGAGCGAGCTGCGAGTGCTCGGCCGCGTGCGCCGTACGCGCCGCTTTGAGCTCTGCGGTGTCGGCCGCCGCGTCGGCTGCCGCGAGGGCGGCATCCACCGCCTGCTGCACCGCGGATTCGGTGATCTCGATGGGTTCTGGCACGGTCACCAAGTTTAGGGGAGCCGCGTCTCGCGGATGGCGCGAGCTAGCTGCGCTGCGCGAACGCCGACTCGTAGAGGCAGACCGACGCGGCCGTCGCGAGGTTCATCGACTCCGCGTGGCCGTACACCGGAACCGTGATCACGCGGTCGACCAGCTCGACCACCTCATCCGAGATGCCGTGCGCCTCGTTGCCGAACACCCACACCGTCGCCTGTGCGAGCTCGCCGCTGACTCGGGCGACGAGCAGGTCATCCCCCGCCATGTCGGCTGCGATCACCCGCATGCCCGCAGCACGCGAACGGGCGAGCACGTCGTCGATCGCAGCGCCCGTCACGACAGGCACGTGAAAGAGCGAACCCGTCGTCGAGCGCACCACCTTCGGGTTGTACAGATCGACGGTGTGACCGGCGAACACGACGGCGTCGGCTCCGGCAGAATCGGCGGCACGGATGATCGTGCCCGCGTTACCCGGATCGCGCACCTCTTCCAGCACGGCGATCAGCCGTGGCGACGCCTCGAAGACCTCGTCGAGGGTCGCAGGGAACTGCCGACACACGGCCACGAACCCCTGCGGAGTGACGGTGTCGGCCATCGCGTCGAGCACCTGCTCCGTGACGAAGTCGCTCCGCACCCCCGTCGACCTCACCAGCGCGGCGACATCGTCGTGCTTCGCGAACGCCTTCTGCGTCGCATAGAGATCGACCACGGACTCCGGCCGCCAGGTGAGCGCCTCACGGGCGGCCTGCGGACCTTCGAGAAGGAACGTTCCGGTCTCGGCACGCGCCTGCTTCTTCGCCAGCTTGGCGACGGCACGAACCCGGGGCGAGCGGGGGTTGTCGAGCACCTTGCCAGCCTAGCTGTTCGTCTGGCACGCCCGCCCCTGTCGGGCGTGCCGCGGTCGGGTGGGCGCACAGTTGCGTTCGGCGCCGTACACGCCGCCGCCTCGTGGAGCGGGTCACGATCGCGAGTTCGCGGGTTGCCCTCTCGTGGCCTCCGCTGGGGCGCTGCCCCATTGAGCGGGTCGCGAATGCGATCCCACGGCTTGCCCAGCTGGTCACGGTTCAAGCTTGTCGCCGGCCGTCCCACCCCAGCCGGGGTTCCGTGTTGGGCCCCCACACATCGACTCCCTCGAGCCACTGTCCGATAAGGCCGGAAATGCGGATCGGCCCGCAACCCCGGAGGGTGCGGGCCGATCTGTGCTGTGGTACTACGCGGCGTCGGCGCGCGGAGCCGACGTGTCGGCCGGCAGTGCCTTCTTCGCGGTCTCGACGAGCGAGGCGAACGTGGCGGGCTCGTTCACGGCGAGCTCGGCCAGGATGCGACGGTCCACCTCGACGCCGGCCAGGTTCAGGCCCTGGATGAAGCGGTTGTAGGTGAGGCCGTTCTGGCGGCTCGCGGCGTTGATGCGCTGGATCCACAGGCGACGGAAGTCACCCTTGCGGGCACGACGGTCACGGTAGCTGTAGACCAGCGAGTGGGTGACCTGCTCCTTGGCCTTGCGGTAGAGACGCGACCGCTGACCGCGGTAACCCTCAGCGCGCTCGAGGACGACCCGACGCTTCTTGTGGGCGTTGACGGCCCTCTTCACTCTTGCCATTGCTCAATATCCTTTACGCGTCGTTGTCGGCTTACTTGCCGAGAAGCTTCTTGGCGACCTTGGCGTCCACCGCGGGAAGCACCTGGTCCTGGTTCAGCCGACGCGTGCGACGGCTCGACTTGAGCTCCAGGTTGTGGCGCATGCCGGCCTGCTGCTTCATCACCTTGCCGCTGCCGGTGAGCTTGAAACGCTTCTTGGCCCCGGAGTGGGTCTTCTGCTTGGGCATTATTTCTCCTCATCGGTGGCGGAAACCGTGTCCGCCTCGGTGGCCGAATCCGTTCGCTGCTGAGAGCGCGCCCGGTTTGCGGCACGTTGTGCGTTGGCCTCGGCCTTGGCCTCCGACTTGTTCTTCAGGGGGCCGATGACCATGACCATGTTGCGTCCGTCGATGGTCGGATTCGATTCCACGGAACCGAACTCGGCCACGTCTTCTGCGAAGCGCTGCAGCAGCCGCACACCCTGCTCGGGGCGGGACTGCTCACGGCCGCGGAACAGGATCATGGCCTTGACCTTGTCTCCGGCCTTGAGGAATCCCTCGGCGCGCTTGCGCTTGGTCTCGTAGTCGTGTTTGTCGATCTTGAGGCGGAACCGCACCTCTTTCAGCACGGTGTTCGCCTGGTTGCGCCTGGCCTCTTTGGCCTTCTGCGCAGCCTCGTACTTGTACTTGCCGTAGTCCATGATCTTCGCGACGGGCGGCTTCGAGTTCGGAGCAACCTCGACGAGGTCCATGTCTGCTTCCTGCGCGAGACGGATGGCGACCTCGATCTTGACGACGCCGATCTGCTCTCCGCTGGGGCCGACGAGACGAACCTCGGGCACACGGATACGGTCATTGGTACGGGGATCGCTGATGCGTGTCTCCTCTGATCAACATTTTCTGTGCTGGCATCCGTACGGCGGCGCCGTCGGATGGTCGGCAGAGGGTTCTCACACACCACGTTCGCGCTCGCGCGACCGTGCATCTCGCACCCTCTACGTCAACCACGGCGACTTGCGTCTCCGCGGCGGAGTGCCTAACGACCCGGTAACCTGGTGAAGCGGTCAAGCGCGGGTGGGAGAATCTCCACTTTCCCTTCCGAGACGTCAAGACGCCCCGAAAGCCTGAGACAGCTTACCAGACGCTTCGGCACTTCGCCGAACTCCCCCAGTCCCACCCTTCACGACAGAGGCAGCATGTCCGATCAGCACGTCCACCGCTTCGACGACGAGGAAGACGGCGCGACCGTCGCCGACGCAGCCCGCGACATCGCGGACGTGCCGGCCGTCGAAGTGATCACCACGACGGCAGTGCATCTGATGAGCGCCGCAGCGATCAAATGCGGACTGGCGGATGACCCGGCTACCCAAACCGACCTCGACGAGGCGCGCAAGCTGATCGACGCCCTCGCGGGACTGGTCACCGCAAGCGCTCAGCACATCGGGGATCAGCACGCACGCAGCCTTCGGGATGGCCTGCGAAGCCTTCAGCTGGCGTTCCGCGAGGCATCCGTCATCCCCGACGCGCCGGGCTCGGGTCCCGGAGAGAAGTACACCGGCTCGGTGATCTGACGCACGCGCGGTGAACTGACACCGGTCGCCCTCGCGGGCGAGCGGGCGCAGCGTTCAGGGGGAGAGCAGGCGCAGCGTCATCGAGTCGACGCGCTCCGCGATGAGCGCCGAGCCGGCCCATCTGCCGCTGAGGCGCTGCACGAGGGCGCGGACCGCGTCCGCATCGAGGCCGGGCAGCAGCACCAGCCCCACCTCGAGTTCGGGACCCGCGAGCCTGGCCGACGGGTCACCGGGCGCGAGGGTCACCTCCACCACGGATGTCTCGTCGGCGATCGACTCGCGGAATGCCGTCCGCAGCTCGACGTCCGACCATGGCGGCCGCCATGCCGATCCCGTTGCCAGCGCCGTGACCGCCGGCCGCCGCAGCACGAACTCGCTGGGACTGGTCGGATCGATCACGACGAGCTCGGTCTGCTCGCTCGCCGCCGCGAGAGCGATGCGCGGTCCTGCCGCCGGCACCGGGCGAGCCTTCGGGTTCCACGCCGCAAGAGTCTGCACCGACGTGAAAGCGGGAAGCACGGCCCGTCCGTCCGGGGCGCTGACCGTGGTGATCGAGAGCTCCTGGGTCTTGTCCACCAGGTGGCCGTCAGCCGTCTCGCC
>JBQCJQ010000070.1:0-9931 GCA_051952615.1 Humibacter sp. | reverse complement strand
TCGACCATGTTGCCGGCCTCCTTCGCAGCCGACGTGCCCGTGTTCATCGCCACACCGACATCAGCCTGAGCAAGCGCCGGGGCATCGTTCGTGCCGTCACCGGTCATCGCGACGAGCTTGCCGCCCTCCTGCTCCCTGCGGATCAGCGCCAGCTTGTCCTCGGGCGTGGCCTCGGCGAGGAAGTCGTCGACACCAGCCTCGTCGGCGATCGCCTTGGCGGTGAGCGGGTTGTCGCCCGTCACCATGACGGTGCGGATGCCCATGCGCCGCATGTCGGCGAACCGCTCGACCAGACCCGTCTTCACGACGTCCTTGAGGTGGATGACGCCCAGCACGTTCGTGCTGCCGTCGGCCGCCTTCGTGGCCACCGCGAGCGGCGTGCCGCCCGACTGGGAGATGTGCTCGACGATCCGATCGAGCTGCGCCACGATTCCGGGCGCGATCGGCCGGTCCTGCTGCACCCAGGCGGTGACGGCGCTCGCGGCGCCCTTGCGGATCTCCATCCCGTCGACGAGGTCGACGCCGCTCATCCTGGTCTGCGCCGTGAAGGGGACGGTCTCACCCGGAACGGACTCCGGAGGGTTGCGATCGAGGGATCGAGCGAGGGCGACCACGGAGGAGCCCTCGGGGGTCGGGTCGGCGAGGGATGCCAGCGCCGCGGCATCCACGAGCTCGTTCAGCTCGATGCCGTCGAGCGGCAGGAACTCGCTCGCCTGACGGTTGCCGTAGGTGATCGTGCCGGTCTTGTCGAGGAGCAGGGTGTTCACGTCGCCAGCGGCTTCGACGGCACGCCCGGACATCGCAAGGACGTTGTGCTGCACCAGCCTGTCCATGCCGGCGATGCCGATCGCCGAGAGCAGCGCCCCGATCGTCGTCGGGATGAGGCAGACCAGCAGCGCGACGAGCACGGTCACCGAGGGGGCGGCGTTCGCGAACCCTGCGACGGGGCCGAGCGCGAGCACGACGATCACGAAGATGATCGTGAGGGCGGCCAGAAGGATGTTCAGCGCGATCTCGTTCGGCGTCTTCTGACGTGCTGCGCCCTCGACGAGACGGATCATGCGGTCCACGAACGTCTCGCCGGGCTTCGAGGTGATCTTCACGACGATGCGGTCGGAGAGCACCCGCGTTCCACCGGTGACGGCGCTGCGGTCTCCGCCGGACTCGCGGACGACCGGAGCCGACTCACCCGTGATGGCCGACTCGTCGACCGAGGCGATGCCCCAGATGATGTCGCCGTCGCCCGGGATCAACTCCCCCGCGGTGACCACGACGATGTCACCGAGGCTGAGGTCGGCCGAGGCGATGCGCGTCGTGGCGGCATGCAGGGCGCCGGGGTCGTCGGCGCGGTAGTCGACGACGCGGTCGGCGTTGGTCGTCGTGCGGGTCTTGCGCAGGCTGGCCGCCTGAGCCTTGCCCCGTCCCTCTGCGACGGCCTCCGCCAGGGTGGCGAACAGCACGGTGAGCCAGAGCCACACCGCTATCCACCAGGTGAAGGCGTCGGAGGTCGCCGTTCCGCCCGAGGTCTGCGCCCCGAGGAACGGCTGCGCGATGGCGAGGATCGTGGTCAGCGCGGCACCGACCTCCACGATGAACATCACGGGGTTGTGCCACATGTCACGCGGGTTCAGCTTGCGGAGGGCGTCGGGCAGGCTTTGCCAGAGCTGCCGCGCGTTGAACGCGCCCTTCGGTGTTTTCGCACCCTTCGGGGTCTTGCCGCCCTGCGGCGTCGACCGTGTGGATTCGACGGTGGTCATGGTCAGTGCAGTCCTTCTGCGAGGGGTCCTAGTGCGACGACGGGGAAGTAGGTCAGGGCGGTGATGATCAGGATCGTTCCGATCAAGAGCCCGACGAACATCGGTTTGTGGGTGGGCAGCGTGCCTGCCGTGACGGGCAGCCGCTCCTGGGCTGCGAACGATCCGGCGAGCGCCAGCACGAACACGATCGGTATGAAGCGGGCGAGGAACATCACGGCTCCGAGCGCCGCGTTCATCCACGGCGTGTTGGCGGAGATGCCGCCGAAGGCCGACCCGTTGTTGTTGCCCGCCGAGGTGAAGGCGTAGAGGATCTCCGAGAAGCCGTGCTGGCCGGGGTTGAAGATCGTCGTCTTCTCGACGCTCTGCGAGACGCCAGGCAGCCCGAAGCTCAGGGCGGTGCCCGCGAGGATCAGCGTGGGCGTCGTCAGGAAGTAGAGGCTGGCGAGCTTGATCTCACGCGCTCCGATGTGCTTGCGCAGGTACTCCGGCGTGCGGCCGACCATCAGGCCGGCGAGGAAGACCGCGACGATCGCCATCACGAGGATTCCGTAGAGCCCTGCGCCGATGCCACCCGGCGCAACCTCTCCGGTCATCATGTTGACCATCGCCATCATGCCGCCGAGCGGGGTGAGGCTGTCGTGTGAGGCGTTGACGGCACCCGTCGAGGTGAGCGTGCTCGTCGTGGCGAAGAGCGTGGTGCCGAGGATGCCGAACCTTTGCTCCTTGCCCTCGAGCGCACCCCCGGCCGCGTGGGTCGCTGTGCCTCCGCCCGCCGACTCCGCCCAGGTCATGAGCGCGACCGAGACGACGAAGATCACGCCCATCGCGGCGAGAATCGCGTAGCCCTGCCGGTTGTCGCCGACGATCTTGCCGAATGCGCGCGGCAGGCTGAACGGGACCAGCAGCATCAGGAAGACCTCGATGACGTTGGTCCACGCCGTGGGGTTCTCGAACGGGTGGGCCGAGTTGGCGTTGAAGAAGCCGCCGCCGTTGTTGCCGAGGAGCTTGATGGCCTCCTGCGACGCGGCCGGGCCGCCCGGGATGTTCTGCGTGGCGCCTGCGATCGTGTGCACGGCGTGCAGCGCGTTCAGGTTCTCGATGACGCCGCCGGCGATGAGCACGATGGTGAAGATCACCGAGATCGGCAGCAGGATGCGCAGCGTTCCGCGGATCAGGTCGACCCAGAAGTTGCCGATCGTGCCAGAGCGGTGAGCGGCGAAGCCGCGAACGAGAGCGATCGCGACGGCGAGGCCGACGGCAGCGGAGACGAAGTTCTGCACGGTCAGTGCAGCCATCTGCACGGTGTAGCCGACGGTCGCCTCAGGCGAGTACGACTGCCAGTTCGTGTTGGTCACGAACGAGATCGCCGTGTTGAACGACAAACCGGCGGGCACGTTCGGCAGGCCGAGGGAGTACGGCAGCCACTGCTGCAGGCGCTGCATCAGGTAGACGATGAGCACGCCGACGATCGAGAACGCGATCACGCTGCGCAGGTAGGCGCGCCAGCTCTGATCGACGCCGGGGTTGACTCCGATCAGACGGTAGATGCCGCGCTCGACGCGCAGGTTGCGCTGTGAGGTGAACGTGACAGCGATGAAGTCGCCGAGGGGCCGGTAACAGATGGCGAGCATGAGCGCCACCGTGGCGAGCTGGGCGAGGAAGAGCCAGAACTCCATCTAGAACTTCTCCGGTTTCACGAGTGCGTACACCAGGTACACGAGGGCGGCGACGGCGAGAACCGCCGACAGTACGACGAAGAAGGTCACAGCTTCTCCACCGCCCGCGCCACGAGGATCACGACAACACCGAGCGCGATGATGCCGAGAATGCAGAGGACGTCCAACACCGGGATGCTCCGTTTCTTCAGGCACGCCCGCAGGACCGCGGGTCGTGGGCCGCTCGTCGCGGCCAAGGCACCATCGAACTCGCCTGCCGCGGGCGTGGGTGTCGTCCTCACGGAATCTATGCGCCCCGCGGCGGCGTCCTAACGGAATCCGAACGCCCCCGTTCTTCGAGCGACGTGCGCGGGCCTCCGAGCCCTGGTCGGCGGTCAGCCGGCGTCTCGTCCGAAGATCCAGTAGTACTGGGTGTGCTGCCTGTGACGGGGCAGCTCGAGGCGTCCGCGCGCGTACTCCCGCACCGCCTTCACGAGCCTTCGCTCCCCCGCACACCACAGGTATGAGCGGTCGTTGTCGAGCGGCTCCGCGACGGAGGCCGTCAGCGCGTCGACGACGCTGCTCCCGTCGGTGTCTGCGTGCGTCCAGGTGACCCGAGTGCGGGCATCCGCGGCGAGAGGCAGTGCGTCGTGGTCGGGGTGCTCGTCCTGGATGACGAGGTGCTTGTCCGCGCTCGCAGGGGCTGCGGCGAGCAGCGTGTTGATCGCGGGAAGCGCCGTGGTGTCGCCCGCGAGCACCAGCGTCTGCAGCGAGTCGTCGAGGCTCAGTCGTTGCGGGGTGTACGCGACGTCGGCCCGGGTGCCCACCGTCGCGTTCTTCGCCCAGTGCGCCGCGGGCCCGACCGGCTCATGCAGCACGAAGTCGAGGCTGAACTCCCCCGACTCCGGGTCGGGTTCGATGATCGTGTAGCCGCGCTGCACGACCCTGTCACGCGACAGCGATGGCACCCAGAGCCGAAGCCAGATCGTCGGATGCAGCGCGAGCTGGTCGAGGAATCCCGGCGCGGAGAGCCGCAGCCGCCGGTACCACGGCGTGAAGTCGGTGATGCCGATGACCTCCACGGCGTGGTTCTTCACGCCCATGGCCTTCAGCACGCCTCGCTGCCAGTTCGCCACCGCTGCTCCTCGAGTGCCGTGCGGTCACTCTGAGCCGCGACGTTCGGGTCGTCGCGAGGCATCCGTCTGATCCGCCGACGCCCGCCCCGAGGTCTGACGGAAGCGGATGCCCCGCGGGCACGACACTATCGAGAGAAGTTAGGTTAGGCAACCCTTGTTAAATCTGCCCGGCACAGTCATGGGCATCGTGATGGGGTCAGCGCGCGTCCTGCAGCACGTCTCCCACGAGCGGGAACAGGCTCGTCGCGATGCGCTCGAGTTCCTCGTCGAGCGGGGAGGCCTGCACGAGCAGCAGGGTGACGCCCGCGCGCTCGAACTCGCGGATTCGCTCGGCGACCTGCTCGGGCGTGCCGACCAGGTTCGGCCTCAGCCCACGGGTGCCGACCGAGTACTCGCGCTTCGACACCTCGACGTCGAGCTGCGAGTGCGCGACGAACTCCTCGAACGAGGCGTAGCCGGGCGAATCGGGGTCTACCCGTGTGATCCGCTCCAGCTCGGCCTGTGCCTCGGCCTCGGTGTCGCGCACGATGACGTAGGCGGCCATGCCGACCTCGGCGAAGTCCTCGCCCTGGAGCCTCCTGCGCCTGGCGTTCACGTCGTCGATCTTCACCGACACCTCGTCGGGCGTTCCGCCGTGGATGACGTACGCGTCGGCGAAACCGGCGATCGCCTCGCGACCGTCCTCGCTCTCCCCACCGGCGAAGATGAGGGGCGCCACGCGCGGCTTCGGGCTGAGCACGGCATCCTCGACGTCGTAGAAGTCGCCCTTGAACCGGTAGGGCTGCTCGCTCCACATACCGCGCAGCACGTTCACGAACTCGCGCGACTGAACGTAGCGCTGGTCGTGCGAGGCGAACTGGCCGCCGTACTGCTTGGCCTCCTCGGCCCACCAGGCCGACACCACGTTGAGCGAGAACCGGTCGCCGCTGATGTCCTGCAGCGTCGCCGAGGTCTTCGCCGCGACGGTCGGCAGGTGGAATCCCGGCCGCACCGCCGTCATGATGCGAAGCCGCTCCGTGACCGCGGCGATCGCCGACGACAGCGACCACGCCTCGAGGCTCGGGGCGTCGACACCCTTGCGGTCGTTGAGGTAGAGCTCCGGAACGAGCGTGATGTCGTAGCCGAGCCGGTCGGCCAGCTGCGAGACCTCCTTGATGTACTCCCAGGTGGCCTCCATGCGGCCCTCCTCGCGCACGTTGCGCAGGAAGCCGCCGTAGACGGGGGTCCAGTATCCGATCTTCATAGCAGCACGGGCTCCTTCACTGCGGCGAGGGCTTGTTCCAGGTCGGCGACGAGGTCGTCGGGGTCTTCGAGACCGATCGACAGCCGGATGGTCGAGCGCGAGAACCCGGCATCCTGAAGCTGCTGCCGGGTGAACCGGCTGTGGGTCGTGGTCGCCGGGTGGATGACCAGGCTTCGCGCATCCCCGATGTTGGCGGCCAGCGAGAACAGTCGCAGCCGGTCGATGAATGCGCCGACCTCCTGCTCACCCGCCGCGAGATCGAACGAGAAGACGGATGACGCCGCCTTGAGCTGTCTCGTCGCCCGATCGTGATCCGGGTGCGACGGCAGCCCCGCGTAGTGCACCGCCGACACCTGCGGGCTCGCGGCCAGCGCGGTGGCGATCGCGAGAGCGCTCGCCGTCTGGCGGCCGATGCGCAGATCGAGGGTTTCGATGCCCTGCAGGATCAGGAACGCGCTGTGCGCGGAGAGGGCCGGCCCGAGGTCGTGCGTGTACTTCACGCGCGCGTAGGTGATGTACGGGCTGGATCCCGCCGGCAGGTCGGTCGCGAACGTGACGCCGCCGAATCGGGCGCTCGGGGTGGTGAACTGCGGCCAGCGCTCCGGGCGGGCTGTGAAGTCGAAGGTTCCGCCATCCACGACGATGCCGGCGAGAGCCGACCCGTGTCCGCCGAGGAACTTGGTCGCGGAGTACACGACGACGTCGGCGCCGAAGTCGAACGGCCGCAGCAGCGACGGCGTGACCGTGTTGTCGACGACGAACGGAACGTCGCGTTCGTGCGCGGCGTCCGCGAGCGCGCGCAGCTCGGGCACACGACCGGTGGGGTTGTCGACCGACTCCACGAACCAGGCGCGGGTGCGATCCGTGGTGGCGGCGACCCAGGCCGAGACGTCGGAGGGGTCGACGAACGTGGTCGTGATGCCGAAGTCGGCGAAGGTGTCGCCGAGCAGGTCGACCGTTCCGCCGTAGAGGCGATTGGATGCCACGATGTGGTCTCCCGTGCGCGCCAGCGTCAGCAGGGCGACGGTCGTCGCCGCCTGGCCGGAGGCCACCGCAAGGGCTGCGACACCGCCGTCGAGTGCGGCGACACGCTTCTCGAGCACCGTGTTCGTCGGGTTGGCCGTTCGGCTGTAGAGGTTGCCGGTCTTGCGCAGCGCGAAGATGTCGCGCGCCGTCTCGTAGTCGTCGAACTCATAGGCGGCGGTCTGGTAGATCGGCACCACCGAGGTGTTCTGGGCGACTCCGGGCACGAAGCCGGCGTGGACCTGCCTCGTGGCGGTCGCCCAGCCGTCCTGGTCCGAGCGATGTCTCGGTGAGCTCGGGGCGCTCACGCGGCGACGTCCGTTGTCGCGGGAGCGACGGCGCGGATGATCGACCGGCCGCCCTTGCGCTCGAGGAACTGCACGAGCTCGGCGCTCACCGTTCGGTGGGTCGCATCGTTGAGCGCATCGTGCACCCCGCCTTCGACGATGACGAGCTCGGCATCCCGTGCCACCGCCTGGTAGAGGTCGAGGGCGTCGTCGAGCGGCGTGATCGCGTCGTCGGCGCCGTGCACCGCGAGCACCGGGATGTCGAGGGAGACGTCCTGCAGCCGCCTCACCACCTCGAACCCGAACGTCTGCTCCACCGCCGCGAGGTCTGCTCCCTCTGCCAGCCGGCCACGGTGCACGGGACACGATGTGCGATCCGCGATGCGTTCCTCGTCGGTCTGGTGATCGGGCGCACGGTCGATGCCGCCGATCCCGGCCAGCACAAGGGCGTCCGCCTCCCAGCGCGAGGCAAGCAGCGCGGCGATCACGGCGCCCGAGTCCGATCCGACGAGCGTGATGCGGTCTCCGTCCGCGCGCCTCCTGGCGATCACGTCGGGGGCGGTCACGTCGTCGAGCCACGCGCCGTCGATGTCGCCGAGCGCGGGCAGCTCGGCCACGACGACGTCGTACCCGTCGTAGGAGAGTCGGTCGCCGAGCCGCTCGTAGAGCTCGGTCGACTCGCCACGGCCGGGCAGCACGACGACGACGCCACGCGCCTTCGCCGTGTTCCGGAACGTGTGAACGGCCGAGGCCTGAAGCGGCGCCCTCGTCATGGTGTCTCCGATCTGGAACATTCCGATGAATGGTCAAACATATTTAGTCATGTCCGACCTTGTGTATCAATCCGACCGTAACAAAACGCAGCCCACAGTTTCCGCGGCGGTGGCCGCCGGGGCGATCGGGTCCCCGCGTCGCGCGCGACCGGGTCAGTCGCCCTCTGCCCCGGGAGGCCGGCCGGTACAATCGCCTGAAAACGTATGACATTCACCCGGGAGAGGCGATGCCGGTCAGCGAGGCCAAGTCCGTCGCCGTGACGCCAGAGTGGTTGCTCGAGAGGGTCGACGCGACGAGCGCCTCGACGCTCGGATCCGGCCTGGAAGCACTCATCGCATCCGGCGAGCTTTCGGCGGGAACCCAGCTGCCGACCATCCGCGACCTCGCCCACGCCGCATCGGTCAGCGTCGGAACGGTGCTGTCGGCCTGGAACCACCTGCGCGATCTCGCACTGATCGAGACGCGGCGCCGCGGCGGCACGATCGTCCGCTCGGCGGCGGCCCCGCCGCGCTCCATCTCGGACTGGTCGTCGATCGACTTCCAGCAGGGGGCTCCCGACGCCGCCCTGCAGCCCGAACTCGGCGACGCACTGCTCGACAGCCTGACGGCACGCAACCTCAACGTCTTCGGGCGCGAGTACATGACGGAGCGGCTGCACGCCGCCGTCGCCCCGAGCTGGCCGTTCCCGGCGGAGGCATGGATGACCGCAGGCGGTGGAACCGAAGCTCTCCTCCTCGCCACAGCAGCGGCAGCCTCCCCCGGCTCCATCGTCGCGGTGGACGAGCCCGCGGCCCCCGGCTTCCTCGACACGCTGCGCGACCTCGACCTCACCCCGGTGGCCGTCGCGTGCGACGAGTCCGGTCCGCTGCCGTCATCCCTCGCCGACGCGGTCGCCGCGGGCGCAACGGCGTTCGTGTTCCAGCCGGGCGCCCCGTACGCTGCGGACCACGTCGTGACGACGTCGCGCGCCCACGAACTCGCCGACGTTCTCGCGCGCCCGGCGCTCGCTCATGTGTGGGTCGTCGAAGACGACTCGATCGGCCCCCTCGCCGCCGAGGAGCCGCCGACTCTCGGTCGCGATCTGCCGGGCCGGGTTCTCCGGGTCCGCAGCTACTGCAAGGCATACGGCATCGATGTGCGCACCTCGGTACTGGCGGGCCCGACGAGCCTCGTCGACCGTGCCATCGCGCTCCGCAGCCACGGGGTCGGATCGAACAGCCGCATTCTTCAGAACACGCTCGCGTACCTGATCCGGGACCGTGACGCGAACGACCGCGTCGCCGACGCCAGGATGCGCTACGCCGCTCGTGCCCGCATGCTGGGCGACGCCCTGCGGGCGCACGGCCTGACGGTGCACGACGGAGTGCAGAACATCGTGTCGTGGGTCGAGGTGGCCGACGAGACCGCAGCGCTCGTGCGACTCGCCGCCGGGGGCATCATCGCCGGAGCCGCCTCGAAGTCGTACGTCGGGCAGCCGCCGCACGACATGATCAGGATCTCCGCGATGCAGCTGCCCGAGAACGACCAGCAGCTCTTCGACCGCCTCGCGGTCGCGGTCGCCGATGCCGCGCGAAGCGGCCGCGAGGCCTTCGGATGACCCGCCGGTCGAGTAGCGCGTCGACCTTCAGTCGGCGCTACTCGACCAGCGAGGGCGCTACGAGGCCAGCTCTACCGGGTCCGCTGCGAAGCGTGCCGCGGTGTGGCGGTTCTGCGGAATGGGGAGACCGAGGTTTCCGCGCAGCGTGCTCGCCTCGTACTCGGTGCGGAAGACGCCGCGCTCCTGGAGGATCGGCAGCACCTCGCCCGCGAACAGGTCGAACTCGCTCGGCGTGCGAATGTGCCAGTTGAGGCCGTCGAGCGCCCGCGACTCGAACCACTCCTGAATCGCGTTCGCCACCGTGACCGGGCTGCCGACGAACGGCGACCGGCTGGGCTTGGTGAAGTGCAGCACCGTCTCTCGCAGGCTCAGACCGTTTTCGGCCGCATAGACGCGCACCTTGTCGCTGGAGGTCTTGAAACTACGCTGGCCGACATCGTCAGGCAGCTCGGGGAACGG
>JBQCJQ010000069.1:0-2268 GCA_051952615.1 Humibacter sp. | reverse complement strand
GCACCCGGCCCGATGCGGCGGCATCCTGGGCATGATGGGTCGGTAGGCATCCAGGAGCGGAGGACATCGTGCGCATCGTCGTCATCGGAGGAAGCGGTCACATCGGAACCTTCCTCGTGCCACGACTGGTGCGGGCCGGTCACGAGGTGATCAGCGTCAGCAGGGGCACCAGGAAGGCCTACGCCGAGGCCGTCGAGTGGGACCAGGTCACGCAGGTCGTCGCCGACAGGCAGCAAGAGGATGCCGACGGCACGTTCGTCACCCGTGTCGCCGAGCTGCGACCCGACGTCGTGATCGACCTGATCTGCTTCACGCTGGAGTCGGCGACGGCGCTCGTCGAGCGGCTGCGCGGAGAGGTCGGTCACCTGTTGCACTGTGGCTCCATCTGGCGCAGCGGCCCGAGCAACCTCGTGCCGATGACCGAGTCGACCATGACCCCTCCGTTCGGCGAGTACGGCATTCAGAAGGATCTGATCGCGCGGATGCTCAAGGACGAGACCGCCGGCGGCGGACTCGTGACCACCTCGGTGCACCCCGGCCACATCGTCGGCCCCGGCTGGTCGCCGATCGGTCCGCTGGGCAACCTCGACCCGACCACGTGGGCGACCCTGTCGGCGGGTCGGCCGCTTCGGGTGCCGGGGCTCGGCGCCGAGATGATGCACCACGTGCACGCTGATGACGTGGCACAGGTCTTCGAGCTCGCCGTCACACACCGCGATGCGGCGGCCGGTGAGGATTTCAGCGCCGTCTCCCCCGCCGCGCTCACCGTGCGGGGATACGCGGAGCAGGCCGCCGAGTGGTTCGGCCAGCCACTCACCATGGAGTCGGTGACGTGGGACGAATATCGTGCAGGAACCGCCCCCCAGCACGCCGAGGCGAGCTGGGAGCACCTGGTGCGCAGCCACTGCTTCAGCATCCAGAAGGCGAAGGACCTGCTCGGCTACGCGCCGCGGTACGGGTCGCTCGACGCCATCCTCGAATCGGTGCGCTGGCTCATCGACCACGACGGGCTGCATGTCGAGAGGCCCCTCGCGATCGAGTAGCGCCATAATTCAGGCAGGATCGCGCCAACCGGGCCGGTTCTCCCCGCTCTCGGCCCGTCCCGTCTGAATCATGCATCGTTCTCGCTGGCTGCTCCTCGAGCTCGTCGTCATCGCAGTGCTGACGCTTGCTGGATACCTCGCGCTCTGGAACACCCAGCACGCCCTCTGGGTCAACGGGCTGGAGCCGTTGCCGATCTTTCCCCGGCCGAATGCGGATGTCACCGCGGGCGGCATCCATTCGATCAGGGTGATCCTGTTGGGCGTCGCTCTGTCGATCGTGTTCGCCTGGCTGGTGCCGCGAGCTCAAGCATTCGCCCGTGCCGGACTCGGATGGCTGGCGATGGCGATTCCCGTCGTCGTGGCCGTCGCGCTGTTTTTCACCACGCCCACTCTGTCCATCGACGCGTACTCCTACCTCTCGCACGGATACCTGGCCGCCACCGGCTCGAACCCCTACGTAGAGCCCTCGTCGTCGGTCGCAGACACCCCATACGGCATCCAGATGCTGGCGCAAGGGTGGCAGGCCGTGCATCCGCAGACGCCGTACGGCCCGGTGTGGACGGCATTCGAATGGCTCGCGTACGTGCTCTCCGGTGGAAACGTCTACCTGGGCATCCTGCTCGTGAAGCTCCCCGTGTTTCTCGCGGTGCTGGGCACGACCTGGCTGATCTGGTCGTTCCTCGTACGCACGAACCGAGATCGCGCGCTGCGCGGCACGTTGCTCTACCTCGCGAACCCCCTCATCCTGATCGAGCTCGTCGGCGATGGGCACAACGACGGCGTCATGGCGTTCTTCGTCGTGCTCGCCGTCTATGCCGTCGCGCGGCGCTGGGCGTTCGTCGCCGTCGCGGCCGTGATCCTCGCGGCCCTCGTGAAGCTCAACGCACTGCCGCTCGCGCTGCCGGTCGCCGTCGCCCTGATCGCCATGCGCCGCTCGGCCGTGCGCCTGATCGGCGAGGCGATCGCCGGGGTCGTCGTGTCCGTCGGCGTCGGCGCGCTCCTGATCGCCCCGTACTGGGTCGGCGCCGGCACCTTCGTGGGGCTCGGTGCGAGCGGGGCTCCGTCGGAGGGGGCCGACGTCGCAGGGTGGATGGCCGGGCTCTTCGGCCTCGGCCGACAGGGGTTCGCCGATCCCGGGGCGGCGACCACCGTGCAGCTCATGCTGGCCGGCCTGCTCGCGCTCGCGACGGTCGCCGCGAGCTTCTTGGCGCGCACCGTCACGGGG
>JBQCJQ010000068.1:0-2420 GCA_051952615.1 Humibacter sp. | reverse complement strand
CCAGGGCCCTACGCACCGACGCGGCGCAGGCACGTGCGCGACACGGTCAGCGGCCATCGCGAGATGATCGAAGCATGACCGAGGTCTCGGAGTCGCTGCGGCGCGTCGCCTTCGGAGCGGCGTACCGCATGCTCGGCTCTGTCGCCGACGCAGAGGATGTCGCGCAGACCGCCATCGAGCGGCTGCTGCGACTCTCCCCTGCCGACCAGCCGGCCAACTCCGAGGCCTGGGTCACCACGGTCGCGACACGAATCGCGATCGACGAGCTGCGATCGGCGCGTGCCCGCCGCGAAGAATACGTCGGCGAGTGGCTTCCCGAACCGCTCGTCGGCGGGCCCTATGAGTCGGTCGGCGACCGCGCATCGGGTGCGGCCCTCGACGCCGCGCGCCATGCGGAACTGGCCGACGAGCTGTCGTTCGCGTTCCTCGTGCTGCTCGAGACGCTCACCCCGAGCGAGCGAGCCGCATTCCTGCTTCACGACGTGCTGGACTTCTCATATCCCGAGGTCGCGTCGGCGCTCGACCGCCCTTCGCAAGAAGCCGCGCGACAACTGGTGTCGAGGGCACGGGCGCGGATCTCCGGACGGGTGCCGCGATATTCGGCATCCGTCGCGGAGCAGCACGAGCTCGTGTCGCGTTTCATCGCCGCTGTCGAGTCCGGCGAGGTCGCCGACTTCGTGTCGTTGCTGACGACGGATGTCTCGTTCACCGGCGACGGTGGCGGAAAGGTCCCACCGGGCTTCGCCGTGTCCCGCCCGCTGTACGGATTCGACGCGGTCGCCAAGCTCCTGGCCGCATTCCACAGACTCGCGACGTTCCCCGCACACCTGGAACCGCACACGGTGAATGGAGGCCCCGGCGTCGTGGTCATCGCCGACCTGCCCGTCGGCGGCGGCGTGATGGGAGTGCTGTCCCTCGACGTTCGGGATGGCCGCGTCGCCGCGATCAACGGTGTCGTCAATCCCGACAAGCTGCGCCACCTCGAGCCGACCCTCGGCACGCTGGCGGACTTCGGCGCCGTGCAACGTGTGGTGCTCGAGGAGCGACGGCGACTCAAGCAGCGTGCGACGGGCACCGGTTCCTGACGGGACCGGTGATCTCGGAGTGTTCCCCGCTGGCGTGTTGGTGTCAGGCGAGCGCTTTCGCCTTCAAGGCATCGAACTCGGCCTGTGTGATGGTGCCCGAGTCCAGCAGCGACTTCGCCGAAGCGATCTGCTCAGCGGCCGACGTACCGGAGGAGGTGGCGACGGACTTGATGTAATCCGCTTGCGCCGCTTGCATCGCTGCGGCCTGCGCCAGCTGACGCTTTTGCATCCCGCCGCCGCGCGCGATCAGGTAGACGAAGATGCCGAGCCACGGCACGATGATCACAAACAGCACCCAGAGAGTCTTCGCAACTCCGCCGAGATCGCTGCTGCGGAAGATGTCGCCGAATACCCAGAACAGGCACATGAACCAGGCGACGAACAGGAAGAATTCCAAGAGGGCGAGCACGAATGACCCATTGTCGTTGAACATCGTGCTTCCTTTCAGTAAGGGCGCTCGCGCACGGTTGCACGTAAGGCTCATTCTCCGGTGGCGAAGGCATGCAGTGGTAGCGACGCACCCAAGTTTCTGCGCACGACGCCCGGTACCTGGAGTGTGAGGTGGGCAACGGGATCGATCAGTGCACCCCTTGCGGCCTCGGTTTGGTGAGTGTGACCGCCGCCGGGGGTGCGGGCAGGTCTGGGCGGAGCACGAAGCCTGCCGCCTGATAGATCTGTTGATTGCGGATGCTGCGAGCTCCGGTGAAGAGCGAGAATGACTGGGCGTTCGCCGGGGCCACGGCCTGGATGTGCCCCAGCAGCCGACGGCCGAGCCCAGACCCCTGCCGGTCAGGGGCGACCATCAACCTGCCGATCTCCCAGGCCGGTCGACCGTCACCACCGTCGACCAATCGGCCACGCACCGACGCCACGCGGCGCGCCCCGTCACGCACGACGTACGTATCCCAAGTCTCGAGGTCGGCACGGACCTGATCAAGCGACTCGCGCAAAGCGGGGATCTCGAAAGTCTCGTTGACGATTGCCTCCTGCACCCAGCACGCTCGAGTAAGCACCGACAGCTCGGCAGCGTCAGCATCGACCGCCGAAACAATGCGCAGCTCCGTCACGCCGCCAGCATACGAGAGACCCGAGGCCGCACTACAAGAACGGGGCCTCGTCCGATACCGGATGAGGCCCCGTTCTCCGCATGATTCCGCGGATCTCAGCAGTGTGCGACAGGGCCAGGGTCCTGATGGGACCTATGTGGAGATGGGGGGAATTGAACCCCCGTCCATCGCTGTGGTCATGTGCCTTCTACGGGTGTATCCAGTGAAATCGTTCTACTCGGCTCCGGAATTTGCCACTGGCACCTAATCCGACGAGCCCAGCCTTCGT
>JBQCJQ010000067.1:0-4475 GCA_051952615.1 Humibacter sp. | reverse complement strand
GGCCCTGCGCTCTGGGACGGCAGCGCCGTGGCGACCAACGGAGCCGTGCACGACCAGCTGCTCGCCCTGCTGCGAGACTGACCGGAACGATCACTCAGATCAGACGAGGCCCGAGGGTCCGCCTGGGTCTAGCCTGGAGGCCAGCCACACGCCTGATCGGAGGCCCGAATGGGACCGCTCATCGGAACCACCCTGCCACTCGCGATCGGCATCGCGATCAGCCCCGTGCCCGTGATCGCCGCCATCCTCATGCTGCTCTCGCCCAAAGCGAAGAGCACCGGCGTCGGGTTCCTGCTCGGCTGGGTGATCGGCATAACGGTCGCCGTCGTGGTTTTCACACTGCTCTCGTCGGTGCTTCCCGCGAGCAACCCCGACGCCACGAAGCCCATCATCGGCGTCATCGACATCGTGCTCGGAGTGCTGCTTCTGCTCATCGGGATCCGTCAGTGGCGGAGTCGTCCTGGACCGGGCGAGGAGCCCAAGCTCCCAGCCTGGATGATGGCCATCGACACGATGACAGCCGCTCGCGGATTCGTGCTGGGGCTCGTGCTGTCCGCCGTGAACCCGAAGAACCTCCTGCTCGCGGTGGCGGCTGGCCTCGCGATCGGGTCGTCGAGCGTCGTCGCCTGGCAGCAGGTCATCGCGATCATCATCTTCGTGCTGATCGCATCGTGCACCATCGTCGTACCGGTGGTGGCCTATCTCGTCGCCTCCAAGGCGATGCGAGGTCCGCTCGACAACCTGCGCCTCTGGCTCGCGGCGAACAACGCGACCATCATGGCCGTGCTGATGTTCGTGATCGGCTTCGTGGTGATCGGCAAGGGCATCGGCCAGTTCTGACCGGCGCTCAGGCGTCCTGTCTGACCTCGAGGATCTCGAGCCCCATGTCTGCGATCCTGGCCAGCAGTCCGTGCAGCTCGGTCTGGTCGTGCAGGATGCCGATCAGGATGGTCGTCGCCGGCGCGATCTGCACCGCCTCCATCTCGGGAAACGCGGCAGCGAGCCGATCCGACAACGGGTAAGGAAGCCGAATCTCGTAACGCTTCACGCCCCACCTCCCCCGTCACGACAAGGTTGGAGCATCCCGTCTGGGAGCACGTCACCTACCGCGGGTGATTCGGTCTATGTGCCTGCTGTGGACCGCGAGATCGCGGCTACGAGCGCCCGACGCGCACGCCTCGCGGCACACGCGGATGGGACGACGAACCTAGATGAGCCCCCGCCGCTGGGCCGTCGCGACGGCCTCGCTTCGGTCGGTGACCCCGAGCTTCTGGTAGATGTTCCGCAGATGCGTCTTGACCGTGTTGACACTCAGAACGTGCCGCCGTGCGATCTCGGCGACCGACTGGTGCACGGGAAGCTCGAGCAGGATGTCCCGCTCTTTCGGCGTCAGCGAATCGATCACCTTGACCGTCGTCGCGGTCGGGGGCGCCGACGCCACGATGCGTCTGCCGTCCGACTCGAGGTGGCCCAGGCGACCCAGTCGACTGGTCAGCAAACCGATGCCGTCGGCGACCGGGGCGAGGAACGGCCTGCTGACCCGATAGCGAGTCGCGAGTTCGAGGGCTCGCAGTGTGAGGCCATCCGCCTCTGCGGCGCGGCCGCCCTCTTCCGCGAACCGTGCGAGCAGGATCCAGGCGCTGACGATCGAGGCAGGATGCCACGCGCGTCCGGCCGACGCGGCACTCACGAGCTGGCGCACCGCCGGCTCCGCGTTGCGAGTCGGCATGCTGAGCAGGAATCGCGCGATCGCACCCTCGAGGCTGTCTGAGCCCAGCACGCCGAGCACCAGCTCTGCCGTCTCCTTGGCCCGCACCCTACCGTCGAGGGTGAGCCGGATCGCGACCAGACGAGGCGCCGCAAGTGCCAGCGTGCGAGGAACATACACGCCGGCCTCCCGCATCAACCGCTCGATCTCGTCGAGGGCCAGCCGCGGGTTCTGCTCGGAATCAAGGGCGGGCAGCAGTTGCAGCACTCGCGCGGTCACGCTCAGCTCGGGATCGAGCCCCAGCGGATCGGATGCCACGAGACGAGCCAACGCGTCGGCATCCGCGTCAACGCAGGTGAGATACGCACGAGTCGCCGCGACGATCTCGACCCGCCGACGCAGACGGTCGCTCGGTGCGGCGCTGAAGAGGGCGGCGGCATCGACGAGGCGGTCTTCGAGCACGACCGTCTCTTCCCAGCGTCCAAGATCGCTGAGCACCCCGATCGCAAGCTCGCTCGCCACCAGCAGCAGCCAGTCGAGCCCGGCACGACGAGCCGCGACTCGCACGTCCCTCAGCACCTGGTGCGCCTGAGCGGTCTCCCCCGTCCGCGCGAGCGACCAGCCTTCGGCCGTCGCGCAGAGCAGATCGAGCCCGAGGTTCGAGCCACGGGATCTCATCGCCTCGCTGTCGGTCAGCCGCGACGTGCCGGCGAACGATCGACGGTCCTTCACCTCGACGAAGCAGCGCACGGCGTCCAGTGCGACCGTCCAGGCATCCGAGCGACCCGGCGTCGCCAGGAGCGTCCGGTCCGCCAGGGACAGAAGGTGGTGGGCTCGACGAGGGTCGGAGAAGGCTGGGGCATCCAGTAGCAGTCGAAGCACGAGCGTCTGGAGCGACGCCGAATCCTCGGTTGCGAAACGGGCCAGCGCCGAAGCGACCAGCCGGCTGCGTCCGATCAGCGCGAGCTCGAGTCCGACCGACGCCAGCACGTCTTCCACCACATCGTCGGTGGAGCTCAGTGCCTGTCGCAACGCCTCCGCGGGCTGCTCGTGGGTGACGAACCACTCGGCGGCGGCAGCGTGCTTGGTCGCGGCATCCGCACGGCTCAGCCTGCGAGCCTCTGCCTGCAGGAACGCCAGAAGAACGGGATGAAAACGGAAACCGTACGAGTCCTCGGTGAGCAGAGCGTTCGAAAGGGCGACGCCGTGAAGCACTGTGCCCGCGTCGTCGTGTCCGCTCAGCAGCACGGCAAGGTCGACGGGCACGTAGCGGCTCACCGCGACGCCCGTCAGCACCGATCGGGTGTGCTCGTCGAAGGCGGCGAGCACCTCGGAGATGAGAAAGTCGGCCACCGCCCCGTTGTCACCGCTGAAGTCATGCACGGCCGCCGCGGCATCGTCGCTTCGTTCCAGCCAGGGCATCGCGAGGGCGACAGCTGTCGCCCAGCCGCCGGTGCGCGCGGCCAGCGCAGCAGCTGCATCGTCCGCGAGATCAAGGCGATGGTGCTCGGCGAGCTTCATGACTGCCGCCCTGTCGAAGGCGAGGTCCTCGGTGCGGAGCTCGATCACTCGCCCCGAGGCCAGAAGATGGGCCATGCCGGTCACCGGTTGGTAGCGTCCGGCTACGACGAGCCGCACTCCATCGGATGCGTCCTCGAGCGCCTTCGACAGGGCGGCTTTCGCGCGCGCTGACGTCAGAACATGGGCATCGTCTACGAAGAGGTATGCCTGGCCTTCGACGCTTTCCGCCTCGGCGAGTTTCTGCAGCAGCTCGGTTCCCCGCGCCCACAGCACGACCTCGCCGTGCTCGACGAGCATGCGTGCCCACCGGGCGATCAGGATGCTCTTGCCCGCACCGGCTGCCGCCCAGATCGTGACGGCGCCGATCTCACCGGCGCGCAATTGTTCGAGCGGAACATCGAGCCGGTCACGCTCGATCTCGAGCGCTGCTTTGACCGGAATATCGGATGCTCGTGCTGCATTATTCGACCCGCGAAGGTCGCGTGTGATCGGCTGCGATCCAGCCGATGTTGCCCCCAGTACTGACATGCGACTCCCCCGCTACTGCCTGATACGGGTCAGACTATCCGCGAGGTCAACCCCTTGACAGGGTCACTATCACCCAAAATAGGTGTCGATTTCGCCACCCAGAAGCCTCTAAGGTTGCGGGGACTGCAGACTCGCGGTCGAAGCAGTGTCGCGCTCTGCGGCCTTCGAAGGAGGAACACCCCCATGGGTTTCTGGGACAACTTCTGGAACATCATCTGGGTCATTTTCTGGAGCTTCGCGTTCGTCGCGTACCTCTTCGCCCTGTTCTCCGTCATCGTGGACCTGTTCCGCGACCACAAGCTGAACGGCTGGTGGAAGGCGCTCTGGATCATCTTCCTGATCTTCGTTCCCTTCCTCACCGTGCTCATCTACCTGATCGCCCGCGGACGCGGCATGGCCGAGCGTGGCGCACGGGAACAGCGGCAGATGCAGCAGGCGACCGACGCCTACATCAAGCAGGTGGCCAGCTCGTCGCCTTCCGATGAGATCGCAAAGGCGAAGGCGCTGCTCGACGCCGGCACGATCACGCAAGACGAATACGACTCGCTCAAGTCCAAGATCCTGGCCTGATAAGGAGACGCTGAGATGAATTTCTGGGGCTTCATGTGGATGTTCTTGGACATCTTCTTCTTCATCGCATATCTCTTCGTCGTCTTCTACATCCTTTTCGACCTGTTCTCCGACCACAAGCTCAACGGCTGGTGGAAGGCGCTCTGGA
>JBQCJQ010000066.1:0-6314 GCA_051952615.1 Humibacter sp. | reverse complement strand
CACCTGACCGTCGACGCTCTCGGATCACCCACGACGGCGACATCCGCCGTGCGCAGCCTGCGCCGACGCGGAACCCACGTGCAGGTCGGACTGATGCTCGGCGACGCCGCGCTCGCACCCCTGCCCTGGGACCGCGTCATCGCCTGGGAGCTCACCGTCGCCGGCTCGCACGGCATGAGCGCACGCGACTACCCGGCGATGCTCGCGATGATCGCCGACGGGCGGCTCGACCCCGCGAGGCTGATCGGCGAGACCACCGACCTCGCCGGAGCGATCGACGCACTCGTCGCGATGGATGCCCCGCAGCCGTCATCCGCCGGCATCGTCATCGCCCGTCCCTGACGGCGCCATCCTGCCGGACGCGGGCGTCCGGAGCTCAGCCCGCGTACGCGGCGAACTCCGGACTCTCGACGAACTCGCGGTGCATGGCCGTCTGCGACAGCGCCGAGTACAGGAAGAAGTCGTGCAGGGCATCCCACCCGGCTGTCCAGGTGAGCCGCGATGCGACCTCCCACGTCGACGGCTCGCCCCCGTCGGCGAGCACGGCGGCGACCTCTCTGCTGCGCCGCAGCTGGTGCTCGCGGCAGGCCGCGACCCGCGAGGCGAGGCCGCGGAAGCGATACCCGTGCCCCGGAAGCACCTCGTAGCCGTCGTACCGCTCGATGGCGTCGAGGGATGCCACGTAGTCGGCCATCGGATTGGTCGGGGTCGACCCACCGAGCCCCAGACCCGAGAACACGGTCGGCAGCACGTGGTCTCCCGTGAACACCACGCCACGGCCGGCATCGACGAGGCAGATGTGCCCGTGCGTGTGGCCCGGCGTCCACACCACGCGCAGGTCGGAGCCCGGGACATCCAGCCGATCGCCGTCGTCTACCTCGCGGTCCACCGTCGGCACCGGCGCCGTCGGCCGCTCCGCCGCGACGGGCTCGAGCTCGGCACGCCGGTCATCCGGCACACCCCAGTCGTCCCATCGCGCTCGCGCCTCCATTGCGTCACCACTCACGCGAGCCGCCACGGATGACCGCTCGACCCGATGCGCCACGATCGGGGCGCCGCTCGCAGCGCGCATCCGCTCCGCCATCCCGACGTGATCCGGGTGGAAGTGCGTCACCGTGATCGACGCGATCGCCTCGGGCGGCAGACCTCGCGCGGCGAGCTTGTCGACCAGGCGCTGCCAGTTCTCGTCGGCGTCCCAGCCCGGGTCGATGACGTGCGCCCGCGACTCGGAGTCGATCAGGAGATAGCTGAACGAGTAGGGAAGGTAGCTGTGCGGCATCGCCTGCGGAACGGCGATGAGATCGTCGCGAACGTTCTCGACCTCCGGAAGCCCGCCCGTCTCGGACGCGCGGAACTGCTCATCGCTGGTGGGAATCACGGGGGCACCCTACCCGGGTGTCACGTGCGGTGTCGCGGGTGAACCGTTCTCACGGCATGTAGATGACGCCATGCGGCACGACCGGAACACCCGCGATCGCGAGCGGCGTGACACTGCCGTCCGACAGGTTCAGCCGTGCGAGGTAGTTGTCAGGAGTGGGAACCGGCGGCGTGTTCGCGTTGCCCGGGGTCACCGCGGTGTAGGCGGCGCCCGTGACGAGCGCGCCGCTGATGAGGTCGACGGTGTCGGCGTTCGAGTCCGTGACGACGAGCTGCCCGTTACGGGCGGTGGCGAACGTCGTGTCATCGACCGACTGGGCGAGGTTCAGCACCTGCAGCGGTGCACCCTGCTGCAGGCTCGCCGCGAAGATCGCCTGCTGGTCGCCCTGCGCATCGAGCATGAAGTCCCCGCCGAACCGCTCTGCTCCGCGCGGAACGACGGTGTTCGAGTCGGGGTCCGTGAGCGCGAGCTGCACCTGTGCCGTCTGGCCGGCATTGGCGACGGTGGCTCTGCTGTCCGTGAAGATGGCCGTGTTCTCGACGTGAGCGACGCCATCCTTGCCGAGGATGATCCGATACAGGGCCGGCCCACCGCTGGGGTTCGATGCGCTGGTGTAGATGTCACCGTGGAACACGCTCACCGCGTCGGTTCCGCCGCCGTGCGGCAACGCCTCGTCGTACGTGTAGTGCTGCACCTTGCCGTTGATGCCGATGGTGTACATCGAGCTGTTGGCATCCTCGTTGACGGTGGCGATGACACGTCCGTTCGTCTGGTCTGCCCCGATGCCGTCGATCTTTCCGCGGAGGTTCCACGTCTTCTCGATGCGACCCTTGGCGGTGAACTCGACGAGCGTGCTGTCCTGCGGGGTGCCGGCCGCCGGCCCCGTCGAAGGCACACCGTTCTGGAAGCCGACGAAGATGTGGGCGCCGATGAAGGTGACGTCATCCGGCGACGACCAGCCGTGCGCCTTGCCGTCAAGGATCACGCGCGCGTGGAGGTCGGGCGTGGCGGCGTTCGCGGCCGGAGCGACGAGCATCCCGGCACCTGCGATGGCAGCAACTCCGGCGGCTGCGATGGCCGACTTGGCGAAACGAGAATGCGTGCTCATGATGGGCTCCTGCTCCGATCGATGGATGCGGCACCCGCGGTGGCGGGACGCATCACGGTAAGACGCAGGCGCAGCCGGAACGTGAACATGCGGTATCGGGCACGTCGCGCGGAGCCGGGGGCTGGCTGGGAAATGCGAACGGCCCCTGATACGGAGTTCAGAACTCCGCATCAAGGGCCGTCGATCAACTGTGCGCGAGGGGGGAGTTGAACCCCCACGCCCTCACGGGCACACGGACCTGAACCGTGCGCGTCTGCCTATTCCGCCACTCGCGCTGATACCGGCACGTCGCCGTGCCAACCCAGCGAGATTAGCATGAGCCGGCTGGGTATGCCATTTGGGGCACCGAGGGGTGCGCGAATATCGGACATCTGCACAAACACGCCGCGCGGGGGCGTCGACACCCCGGCCGGGATCGCAGATCTCCGAAATCCAGCACGGGGAGGCCGCTCCGGGCTCTCTCTCACGGTGTGCGGCTAACATTCTCGTAGTCGTCGGGCAGAACGGGAGACCTGTGGGCATTCTGGACAACTTCGAGAAAGGCCTCGAGCGTGCTGTCAACGGTGCCTTCGCGAAGACGTTCCGGTCAGGGCTGCAGCCGGTCGAACTGACCAGCGCACTCCGCCGCGAACTCGACACGAAGGCCGCCGTGGTGACACGCGACCGCATTCTCGCGCCCAATGACTTCACGCTCATGCTCGCGCCGAGCGACTACAAGCGCATGCACGCCATGGGTCCGGCCCTGAACGACGAGCTGACCGACTTCGTGCAACACCACGCGAAGGCGCAGCACTACCAGTTCGCCGGTGGCATCTCGATCACGATGCAACCCGACGAGTCGCTCAGCACGGGCATCCTGCGCGTCGAGTCCCACAACGTGAAGGGCGACGTCGCCTGGGTGCCGGTGCTCGACATCAACGGCAAGCGCTACCCGTTGAAGCACTCGCGCACGGTCGTCGGCAGGGGCAGCGAGGCCGACATCACCGTCGACGACACGGGAACCTCCCGCAAGCACATCGAGATCGTGTGGGACGGCTCACGCGCCCAGGTTCGCGATCTGGGGTCCACGAATGGGTCTCAACTGAATGGCCAGCCGGTGAAGAAAGCGGTACTCGAGCCCGACTCGGTCATCACCATAGGACGCACCCGTATCGTGTTCCGTGTGCTGCCACAGGCATCCGCCGCCGCGCCGAAGCGCCGCGAGCCCGATGACGTCACCAGACGACACGACGTCGACGGGTTCTGGGACAGGTCATGACGGTCAGCACCCTCACTCTGCTTGTTCTGCGCATCGGCTTCCTGCTGCTGATGTGGCTCTTCGTGTTCGCCATCGTGTACGCCCTCCGCAGCGACCTCTTCGGCCAGCGGGTGCGCAAGCTGCAGGATGCCCCGCAGGCGCCCTTCACCGGCGTACCGTCCGCGGCTCCCGCCGCCCGCACCCCGTCGAGGCCGGCGCAGACCGCGCCGACCGAGGCCGTCTCGACCAGCGACTCGCCGCTCGCCGGACTCGCACGCCCGATGACCGGCCCCGTCGCCGCGCCGCCGTCCAGTGCGACGACCTCGGGGCTCCGAGCCCAGCCCGGCGCTCCGACCGGATCGTTCCCGAACCGTCCGATGGCCACCGTGCTCACGGCCAGCCGGCTGGTGATCACCTCTGGGCCGCGCCGCGGCACGGAGACACCGCTCGGCAACGAGCCGATCACGATCGGCCGGTCGGGTGAGTCCGGATTGGTCATCCGCGACGACTACACCTCAACCCACCACGCGCGGCTCATGCTGTGGAACAACGAGTGGATGATCCAAGATCTCGACTCCACCAACGGCACGTTCCTCGACGGCCAGCGCGTGACCGTCCCCACCCAGGTTCCGCTCGACGCTCCCATCAAGATCGGCACGACGACCTTCGAGCTGCGGCGGTAGTGCATGGCGACCTCGACCAAGGCCGCTGCGGTCTCCCATGTGGGAAAAGTGCGCTCCAACAACCAGGATTCCGGGTATGCGGGAACGTCGCTCTTCCTCGTCGCCGACGGCATGGGGGGTCACGCGGGCGGTGATGTGGCATCGGCCATCGCCACGAACCGCATCAAGGAGATCGACCACGACTACCCCACGGCTGAAGACGCCCAGATAGCGCTGCAGTCCGCCCTGCTGGCGGCAAACGGACTCCTGGCGGAGACCGTGTTCGAGCATCCCGAGCTCACCGGCATGGGCACGACCGTCAGCGCGATCATCCGGGTGGATGACCGCCTCGCACTCGCGCACATCGGAGACTCGCGCATCTACCTGCTGCGGGACGGCGAGCTCAAACAGGTCACCGTTGACCACACCTTCGTGCAGCGACTCGTCGACACCGGCCGCATCACCGAGGAAGAGGCGCTGACGCACCCTCGTCGCTCCGTGCTGATGCGCGTGCTCGGCGACGTCGACTCCTCGCCCGAGATCGACACCTGGACGGTCGACACGGTGCCGGGCGACCGCTGGCTGCTGTGCTCGGACGGTCTGAGCGGCGTCGTGAAGCAGGATGTCATCGCGGCCATCCTCAGCCATGTCGAGTCGCCAAGGGTCGCCGCAGAGCGACTCGTTCGGGCGAGCCTCGACGCCGGCGCGCCCGACAACGTGACCGCCGTTGTCGTCGACATCACGCCGAACGCGGACGAGCCCAGGGATCCGGTGACGGTCGGCTCGGCATCCGCTCCCGTGCACTTCGAGCAGGAGCCGACCACCCACACCAGAGCCCTGCGGCTTCCGGCGCTGCGCCTGCACACGCCGCGCCCCGCGACCGGACCGACCCACTTCGAGGCGCAGACCGACGACTACCTCGACGAGCTGATCGAAGAGGACCAGCGGCGAGCGCGGCGACGCAAGCTCACCTGGCTGCTCAGCGGTGTGCTCCTCGTGATCGCCATCGCCCTCGCCGTGCTGCTCGGGTACCAGTGGACCCAGTCGCGCTATTTCATCGGCGAGTCCGACGGCAAGGTCGCGATCTTCCAGGGCGTTCAGCAGAACCTCGGGCCGATCGCCCTCTCGCACGTGTACAAGGAGACCTCCGTCGCGGTCGACGGGCTCAGCCCGTACGAGCAGCAGCAGGTCGAAGACACCATCAACGCGTCGTCGCTCGACGACGCCAGGCGCATCGTGGAGCAACTCTCGAATGACAGCTCCAACTAGCGCGACCTCGGCGATCACGCCACGTCCGGGCCCTCCGACGGCGCCCGTGCGTCGCATCCGCCTGCCGAAGAAGCTGCGCAACCTCGAACTGGGGCTGCTCGTCTTCGCGTGCGCCATCAACGCGATCGCGATCATCCTGGTCGAGCTCGGCGCGATCGGGCACCTCGAGTTCACCCTCGTGTTCCTGGGCATCGCGCTCTCGGCCCTCGTGTTCGCGATGCACATCGTGATGCGGTTCCTCGCACCGGATGCCGACCCCTTCATCCTCCCGATCGCCACGGTGCTGAACGGAATCGGCATCGCGGAGATCTACCGCATCGACATCGCCAGGCACGACTCGGGGTGGGACTCCGCCGCCGTTCGCCAGATCGTGTGGACATCCATCGCGGTCATCTGCGCCATCGCCGTCCTGGTGATCATCCGCAACCACCGCGTTCTGCAGCGGTACACGTATGTCTTCGGGTTCAGCGCCCTCGTGCTCCTACTCCTGCCGATGCTGCCCGTGATCGGTCGCAACATCAACGGCGCGCGGGTGTGGATCGGCATCGGCCCATTCAGCTTCCAGCCCGGTGAGATAGCCAAGATCGCACTGGCGATCTTCTTCGCGGGCTATCTCGTGCAAGCGCGGGATTCGCTGTCGATGGTGGGCAAGAAGTTCCT
>JBQCJQ010000065.1:0-2387 GCA_051952615.1 Humibacter sp. | reverse complement strand
GGCCAGATCGAGACGAGCATCGTGTGGGCGCTCGCGCCGGAGCTCGTGCAGATGGAGCACGCGATCAAGGACGGCGAGGCCGCGGGGCTGGTGTTCAAGGGGGCGAAGCACCTCACGCTCGAGGGTGCGGTGCCGACCGCGTGGGTGACCGACGACCTCTCGGTGTCTGGTGTGCTCGGCGACCCTACTGCTGCGAGCAGGGAGCTCGGGGAGCGCATCGTGGATCATCAGGTGACGGCGCTCCGCGAGGTCCTGCTCGAGATCCGCGACTTCGCCTTCCCCCCTCTGCCTTCCCGTGGCCGGAGGACTCTCGCCTCGGTCGAGGCGGTCGCGTGACAGCGGCCCCGCGGTCGTGGGGGCTGTCCGCATCCCACGTCGACCTGACCGACGGCGGAGCTCCGACCTCCCGCACTGTCGACCTGGATGCCCTGCCGCAGCGCCTCACCCTCGACCTCGAGCGCACGGCGATCGTCGTGGTCGACATGCAGAACGACTTCTGCACTCCGGGCGGATGGCTCGCCTCGATCGGCGTCGACGTCTCCGGCGCCGAGGCGGCAGCCGGCCACCTCGCCGCCATCCTGCCGCCTCTCCGCGCGGCCGGCGTCCCCGTTCTCTGGCTGAACTGGGGCAATCGTCCAGACCTCGCCAATCTGCCGCCTGGCGTGCGCCACGTGTACGACTCGGACGGCACCGGCGGCGGTATCGGCGACCGGGCGGCGCGCAGCGAGGCGGTGCTCACTTCAGGCAGCTGGGGCGCAGCCCTCGTTGAGGGCCTGCAACCGGAGCCTGGCGACCTGCGCGTCGACAAGTACCGGATGAGCGGCTTCGTCGACACGCCCCTCGACTCGATCCTCCGAAACCGCCGCATCGACACCGTGCTCTTCGCCGGCGTGAACGCCGACCAGTGCGTCCTCTCGACCCTCGTCGACGCGGCCAACCTCGGCTACGACGTGATCCTCGTCGAGGGCGCGAGCGCCACCACCTCGCCGTCCTACTGCTACGACGCGACCGTCTACAACGTGCGCCAGTGCTTCGGGTTCACGACGACGACCGATGAGCTGATCGCGGCCCTCCCCGCCTGAGCTTCGCCCCAACCACCTAGGAAAGGAAACGACCATGGCCGACGCGCCCATCCTCAAGCACCTCGACACGCTCACGACCCACCGGATCTCCCCCGGCGACACCGTGAAGCTCACCCACCTCACCGGGCCGAGCGAGGGATCCCCGACCAGCGTCTTCTTCGAGATCTGGGACCCGCAGGGCGAGCAGCCCGACAATTCCCACCCCGACTCCGTCGAGATCTTCATCTTCCTGGCGGGCGAGGGCGTCGCTCACTCGGACGAGCACAGCGTCGCCGTGAAGGCCGGGGATGTGCTCGTGCTCCCCAGCGGTTCGGTCCACCACATCAAGAACACGTCAGAGACCGAGCGGATGTACACCGTCACGATCATGGCGAACGACCTCGGCTCGATGGACAAGGGCTTCGAGCACCTCGTCACCTCGGGCGAGCGGGACGTGCTCGACGATGCCGACAAGGCCTCGCTCATCGCGGGCCTGGCTGCACTGGCCGTCTGACCGGATCCATCGGCGCAGCCGCAAGCGCAACCACGCCGCCGGGCCGGGAGTCACTGCCAGCGGGGCGGCGCCGTGTATGCCACGATGCCGTCGGCCTCAGCGAGGCGCGCAACGCGGAGAGGTGTCCTGTCCTCGAGGTACGGACCGACGAGTTGCGCACCGATCGGCAGGCCCGACCGGGATCCGGCTCCGAGCGGCACCACCGTCGTCGGCAGCTTCGGGAGGCTGGTGATCCGGCTCCAGGCCGGCACCTGATCGGAGTCGATGGTGACGTCGTCGAACGGAATGGTCGGGCCACCGTCGTGTGCGTCGACCAGCGGGGGTGCGGCGGTGGGCGCGGCCGGGCACACGACGACGTCGACAGCACCGAAGACCTCTGCACGCCATCGCTCGACGAGGAGGGCGCGACGCTCCAGCGCGTCCGCCACGTCGCGGAAGGTCGCGGAGACCATCTCGCCCCACGCGCCCCCGCCGGCGGAGACCGCGGCGAAGCGCTCGTCATCGAACCCGTGCGACCCCTCAGCGGCCTGGAGTCGGCGGAACAACGCCTGCCCCTCCTCCCCACTGCCCGGAGGCGTGACGACCTCCTCCACTGACGCTCCCGCGTGCTCGAGAGCCGCGGCGAACCGTGCGATCGCCTCCCGGGTCTCCGCGTCGACGAGACAGGCCGGGTCGGCGAGCCAGAGCCCGACCCTCACACCCGTAAGACGCTCGGCGCGCGGCGGCGGCAACTCGATCCGCCAAGCAAGGGCATCCGTTCCGGCGACGCCGACCATCAGCGGCAGGAGGAGCTCGAGGTCCTCGGCCGAACG
>JBQCJQ010000064.1:0-5158 GCA_051952615.1 Humibacter sp. | reverse complement strand
GGATGCCACCCCGGCGACAGTCGTGCCACCGTGACGGCATCCACCTGGTCCGTGCCGTGGGCGCTGACGATGCCCATGCCGAGGCGATACGGGATGCGCGAGCGCGCGAACGTCGCCGCGTATCCGGCCAGCTCGCCGAACTTGCCGGCGGTGCGCGTCAACCGCCACGGTGCCGGCCGCAGCCAGCCGCGGGCGGCGACGCGCGTGCTCGACGCCTCGAAGACGCCTACTACTCCGCCGCCGGCGCTCACGATCGAGCTCGCGACGGGCAGCAGGAACGGCCCGGCTCCCGCCACGACCACGCGGTCGCCCACCCGCACGCGCTCGGATTTCGCAAGCGCCTGCGCCGCACCACCGGTGAAGACGCCTGGCAGCTCCCACCCGGGGAACGGCAGCGTGCGATCGTGGGCGCCCGTGGCGAGCACCACCGCGTCGGGCGTCAACCGCCTCATGGTCTGGCCGAGGCCGTCCGCCGGTCCGATGGCGAGGTTGATGGCGACGCCGCTCTGCTCGCTCCCGGGTGCGGGCTCGATCCGGCCCTCGGTCTGACCATCGGCTTGGCCGACCGGTTCGATCGACCACACCTGAGCGCTGGTGAGCACCTCGCAGTCGTCGCTGCTCTCCACCCGGGCGCGAGCTGCGACGAACCGGGACCAGCCGTGGTGCAGCCGTGCCTCGTCGGCCGCTCTGCGACTCCTGGGCATCGAACGCCAGTACTGTCCGCCGAGGTCGCGAGCCGAATCGATCAGGATGACCGACGCCCCGCCATCCAGCGCCGCGAGCCCAGCCGCAAGGCCGGCCGGGCCGCCGCCGATGATCGCCACCGACCTCATCGCGGCCCCCCCTCGCCCGGCGCGGATCGGTCCTCCGTCACACCCTGCGCCGTGACGACATCACCGTCGCGTGCCTCGCGCTGGCAGAGCCGCACATCGGGAACGCCGTTCACGGTCGCGAGGCAGTCGAAGCACACACCGATGCCGCAGAAGACGCCGCGCGGTCGACCTCCGCGCGCCGTCGAGCGCCAGCTCGTACGTCCGCCGCCGAGCAGCACTCCGGCGATCGTCTGTCCCTGGACGCCCTCGATCACCGAGCCGTCGACGACGATCGAGACCGCGTCGGATGACCGAGGCCGAGTCACGTCGTCGCTCGCACGAACGCCCGCGCTGCTCATCCGACCTCCTCCAGGAACGGCGCGAGGGAGGGTCGCGCAACGCTGAACGGTGTCGGGTCGATCGAGGTCCGACGCCCCGCGAGCAGGTCGGCGATCAGCGCAGAGGTCGCGACCGAGAGCCCGATGCCCGCGCCCTCGTGACCGGTGGCGTGCCACAGCCCCTCGCGTCGCGGATCGGGGCCGATGACCGGGAGATGGTCCGGCATGTACGGCCGGAAGCCCGAGTAGGCGCGCATCACCGCGATCGCTGCGAGGAACGGGAACAGCCGCAGGGACTTCTGCGCCAGCCGCCCGAGGGTGTCGGCACTGAAATCGTCGCGAAAGCCGACCCGCTCGCGCGACGACCCGATCAGCACGGTTCCCGCAGGCGTCGACTCCACGACGCTCGAGGTCTGCAGGGCTCCGGAATCGGAGCCGACGGCCCCCACGTAATCGCCGTCGTAGACCTTGTGGTGCACCGACTGCGGCATCGGCGAGGTGACCAGCACGACGCCTCGCCGTGGCCGCACGGGGAGTGGCACGCCGAGCCGGGCTGCGACCTCACCGCTCCACGGGCCGCTCGCGTTCACGACCACGGGGGCACGGAAGTCGCCCTCCGTGGTGCGTACGCCCTGGATGCGCCCGGATCCGCCGTCGATCGCTCCGATCACCTCGGTCGCGGCGAACACCTCTGCGCCCGAGCGGCGCGCCGAGGACAGGAACGCCTCCGTCGCGATCACGGGCTGCACTTGCGCGTCATCCGGATACCACACCGCCCCGCCGATGCCCGGGTTCAGCCGAGGCTCGAGCGTGAGCGCCTCGTCGACCGAGAGGGCCGAACACGTCACGCCTTCCTCGCGCTGACCGGCGGCGAAGGCGAGCAACGGCTCCACCGCGCTCGGCTGCGTCGCGACGACGATGCCACCCTTCGACTGGAACTCGACGCTCGGGAACGCGGGTCCGAGCTCATCGTCGAGCTCCGCGACGACCCGGTCCCATCGCGACCGCGCCGCTCGAGCGAGATCCAGCTCAGCGCCGGGTCCCTTGTCGGAGACGAGGATGTTCCCCTCACCTCTTCCTGACGTGCCGGATGCCGATGCCGTGCGTTCCAGCACCGCGACCCGCCGGCCATCTCGAGCGAGGTCGCGCGCGACGGATGCCCCGACGATGCCGGCACCGATGACGACGACGTCATAGCTCACGTATCGCTCTCCACTCGCTCGTGGCTCAATACTATGTCACATGTCGCACGTCAGTGAGTGTGGAGTGGGGCGGCCTCGGTTCGTCCGGCCCACCATCCGAGCACGTGGCTGATGTGACGTCGCATGAGCTGCTCCGCACCCTCTCCGTCGCCGGAGGAGAGCAGCTCGAGAAGCTCGAGGTGTTCGAGGGCCGAGCTGTGCAGCTCCTCCGTGGCGAGCATGCCGGCCAGGCCGGGCAGGCGGGTCTGCGCGCGAAGTTCCGCGACGAGGTCGGTCAGCCTGGTGTTCCCGAGTCGCGAGATCAGGGTCGTGTGGAAGACGGTGTCCGCCGTGAGGTAGGCGGCGAGATCGCCGCGCTCGGCGCCCGATGTGATGTCCTCGGCGAGGCGCCTGAGCTCGGGGAGGTCGTCGAGCGGCCCCTGTTCGGCCAGAGTGCGCATCGAGGGCGGCTCGAGAAGCAGGCGCACCCCGACGATCTCGTTCAGGGACTCGTCGCTGACGGGCAGCACGCGGAAACCCTTGTTCCTGACGATCTCGACGAAGCCCCGCTTCTCGAGGTTGATCATCGCCTCCCGAACGGGCGTAGCCGAGACGGCGAACCGCTCGGCGAGCACCGGGGCGCTGAACAGCTCGCCGGGTTCCATCTCGCCCGTGATGATCGCCGTGGCAAGGGCATCCTCGACGAACTCGCGCAGGCTCTGCCTGGGAGCGATCGGGCCGACAGCCGGCCCCGTAACTGGTCCTCGTTCCTGAGTCACGCTGCCTCGCCGTCCGTCCATGTACCCCAACGGGGGATGTGCAATGTTACATCGCAGCCTGACCGTCAAGGCCGCGACGCGGCGGCCCGAGACGGCGGATCAGCCGACGAGGCGGCGCCCCTCGAAGGCACGGCCCAGCGTGACCTCGTCGGCGTATTCGAGATCGCCGCCGACGGGCAGGCCGGACGCCAGCCGCGTCACGCGCACCTCCATGGCCTGAAGCATGCGGCTGAGGTACGCGGCGGTGGCCTCGCCCTCGACGTTGGGGTTCGTCGCGATGATGATCTCGCGCACCGCGGCATCCGACAGCCTCGTCATGAGCTGACGGATGCGCAGCTGGTCGGGGCCGACGCCCTGGATCGGGCTGATCGCCCCGCCGAGCACGTGGTACAGGCCGCGGAACTCCCTGGTGCGTTCAATCGCGACCACGTCCTTGGCCTCTTCGACCACGCAGATCAGGGTCTGATCGCGTCGCGGGTCACGGCAGATCGAGCAGGTCGCCTGCTCGGTCACGTTGCCGCAGATCTCGCAGAAGCGCACCTTGTCGCGCACGGTGGTGAGCACCTCGGCGAGGTGTGACGGGTCGTAGCTCTTGGTCTGCAGGATGTAGAACGCGATGCGCTGCGCAGACTTCGGCCCCACTCCCGGCAGGCGGCCGAGCTCGTCGATCAGGTCTTGGACGACGCCTTCATACATGTCGGACTACCTCTGCCAACCGGAACCGGAAGCAGAGCCCGAGCCGGGTGCCACCTGTTGCTCCTCGATGAACTTCGCGCCCAGCAGCTCGCGCACCACGGCCTCGCCATACCGGGCTGGCTCGCGGAAGCCGACGGAGGTCTTGGGCTTGGCCGGCCCATCCTCCGGCGTAGCCGCCGGAGCGCTCGGTGTGATCTGCCCCGCATCGGGCACGGTGGGGACCGCGGATGACGGGATCGGCGCGGCGGACGCGGCCCACTCGGCGCCGGGGTCGTCCGGATAGGGCGGGTCGTCCTCGTCGGGAGCGTCCGCGTCGGTGGGCGGCGGCGGGGCGGCCGGTGCAGAGTCCGTGCGCGGAGCCGGCGGATCAGTGGGTGCCTCGGTCGTCGACGCCGACGGTGCCGGTGATGACGACGGTGCCGGTGATGGTGCCGTCGTCGCCGACGATGCGGCCGGCGATTCGGGTCGGTCGAGCACGGCGGTCGCCGTCGCACCGGGGATCGCCACGGTCGCCCAGCTGGTGGTCGCCGCACTCGCGCGAGCAGCACCAGCGGGCCCACCACCGGTTTGTCCACCGGCACCGGCGCTCGCTCGAGGGGCACCCGCGCGCGCGTCGGGCACGGTGGGACGAGCGGGTTCCGGTCGTCCGCCGCCGGGCTGGCCTCCGCCGGGCTGGCCTCCGCCGGGCTGCCCGCCGCCGGTAGGGCCCGCACTGGCTGGACCTGCGCCCGGTCCGCCGGCACTGGGCGCGCCCGGTCCGCCGGAGGTTGGCGCGCCGGGACCACCGGCGTCGGGGCGTCCACCGGACGTACCGCCCGCGGCGCCACCGGCCGGCTTCGCCATGAATTTCACCCGGATGCCGAGCAGCTCGACGATCGCGCCTCGCAAGACCTCGCTCGCGGCATCCTTGGCGCCCGGCTTGCCGCGGAAGCTCTGCACGTCGTTCTCGCTCGGGAACGACAGCGAGAGAACGTCGCCGTCGAGCGATCGCACCGTGCCGGTGTAGACGACCGCCCAAGCGCTGCGGCTCGCCTCGGAGACCGCCTCGAGGATCTCGGGCCACGCGTCGCGGATCTGCTGGGTCGTCACCGGGCCGATCGCCGGGGCCGGGGTGTCATCCGTCACGCCGGGAGTCGCCCAGGCCGCCGCGGCCGCGGAGGCGACGTCGCCGGGCGTTGCGGATGCAGCGCCGGCAGAACCGGCGGAGCTCGCCTTCTTCGAAGCGGCAGCGGCGGCGAAAGCCGCTGCTTCGGCCACCGCCGCGCTCGGCGTCCCTTCGGGTGCGTCGCCCGCAACGGTGCTGGAGGTCGCTCCGACCGTCGACTCGGTGCTGGCCGCCTGTCGTGCCGCCG
>JBQCJQ010000063.1:0-7143 GCA_051952615.1 Humibacter sp. | reverse complement strand
GTTCGTGCTGAGCAGCGCGGGAGTCACCGGGCCGGACGGCCCGAGCCACCACGGCATGTGGGACCTCGCGACGCTGCAGGTCGTGCCGGGCATCCGCATCGCCGCTCCGCGAGACGCCGAACGCCTGCGGGAGGAGCTCGGCGAGGCCGTTGCCGTGCAAGACGGTCCGACCGTCGTCCGCTACCCGAAGGGCATCGTGCCGGCTCCGATCGAGGCGCTCCGTCGCACAGCAGACGGCGTCGACGTGCTGCGGGAAGACGGCGGCAAGGATGTGCTCCTCGTCACCGTCGGCTGCATGGCGACGACGGGCCTCGAGGTGGCTGAGCGGCTCGCGGCGCAGGGCATCGACTCGACGGTCATCGACCCGCGGTGGGTGGTGCCGGTTCCGCAGAGCGTGGTCGAGTTGTCATCCCAGCACCGCATCGTCGTCTGCATCGAAGACGGCATCCGGGTCGGCGGCATCGGCACGCGCATCCGTCAGGATCTTCGCGAGGCCGGCGTCGACACCGCGGTCACCGAGGTGGGGCTCCCCGACGAGTTCCTCGCGCACGGCTCGCGTGCCGACATCATGGAGCGCACCGGCATGACGTCGCGGCAGATCGCCCAGGACGTGACCGCGATGGTGCTGGGCTCCAAGCTGCCGCACGCGCGAGGCGTTGCGGGCGACACCGGAGCTCAGCCCATCGTGGTCCACGTCAAGAAGGACTGACGACGACTACGCGCCCACCCCGCGGATGACCGGGTGGTGGAACGTGTCGCCGAAGACGCGCTCGCTCGCGCCGACGCGATCCAGGTAGGGCGTGATACCACCCATCTGGAAGGGGAAGCCCGCGCCGAGCACCATGCAGAGGTCGATGTCCTCCGGCGCTGCGACGACATGGTCGTCCACGAGCATGCGGTGCACCTCGTCGGCGAGGCCGTCCTGCAACCTCGTCAGGATCTGCTCCTCGGTGAGCGGCGCCTTGTCCTCGACCGTGATGAGCTTGAGCGCACCCTTGTCGAAGCCCTTGACGTTGCCCTTGCCGTCCTTCTCGAGCAGCTTGCCGTAGTCCGCGAGCCTGTGCAGGTTCTCGCTGCGGTAGAACCGGTCCGGGAACGCCTCGTGATGGGTGTCGAGCACGTGCGCGCCCACCTTCAGCCCGACGAGATCGAGGAGCACCGACGGTGCCATCGGGAGGCCGAGAGGCGCGATCGCCCTGTCGACGACCTCGAAGGGCGTGCCGTGGTCGACCGCGTACATCGCCTCGCCGAGCAGCTTGGCGAGCACCCTGTTGACGACGAAGCCGGGCGTGTCGGCCGTGATGACGGCGTTCTTGCGCAGCGTGGCTGCGGTCACCATCGCCGTGGACAGAGTTGCGTCATCCGTCCGGGGCGCTTTCACGACCTCGATCAACGGCATCACGGCGACCGGGGTGAAGAAGTGGAAGCCGACGAGCCGTTCCGGATGCTCGAGCTTGGCGCCGATCTTCTCGACGGACAGACTCGAGGTGTTGGTGGCGAGAACCGCGTCGGGGCTCACGATCTTCTCGATCTCGGCGAAGACGTCCTGCTTCACGCCGAGCTCTTCGAACACGGCCTCGATCACCCAGTCGCAGTCCGCGAACTCGGTCTTGTCGGTCGTGCCGTGGACGAGAGCGCGCAGCCGGTTCGCCTCGTCGGAGCCGATGCGGCCCTTCTCGAGCAGCGTGCCGATCTCGGCGACGATGGAAGCGACGCCTTTGTCGACGCGCTCCTGATCGATGTCGGTGATGACGACCGGAACCTGAAGGCGGCGCAGGAAGAGCAGGGCGAACTGACTGGCCATGTAGCCGGCCCCCAGCACGCCGACCTTCGTGACCTTCTTCGCGAGCTCCTTGGCCGGGGCGCCTGCGGGCCGCTTGGCCCGCTTCTGCACCAGGTTGAAGGCGTAGATGGATGCCTGGAGCTGGTCGCCCGCGATGAGATCGGCGAGGGCGTCATCCTCGAGGGCGAAGCAGGCCTCCTTGTCGCCGCTCTTCGCCGCCTTGAGCAGGTCGAGCGCCTTGTAGGGGGAGAGCGGAACATTGCCCAATCGCGAGGACACCGTGTCGCGGGCGATCTTGATCGCGATGTCCCACTTCGCGAGCCGCTCGAGCTTGCCCGGTGTGTTCTTCCGCTCCACCTTCTCTGCGCCGGTCAGGACGCCGTCGACGAACCTGATCGAGTCTTCGAGGAAGTTCACGGGCGAGAAGATGCGGTCGGCGATGCCGAGGTCGAAAGCGTCCTTCGCCTTCAGCATGCGGTTCTGCTTGAGCGGATTCTCGATCACGACCTTGAGAGCGTTCTCGATGCCAATCAGGTTCGGGAGAAGGAAGGTTCCGCCCCAGCCGGGGACCAGACCGAGGAACACCTCGGGAAGGGCGATGCCCGCGGCCGAGGAGTCGATCGTGCGGTAGTCGGCGTTCAGAGGCAGTTCGAGGCCACCACCGAGCGCGAGGCCGTTGATGAAGACGAAGCTGGGAACGCCGAGCCTCGCCTGCTTGCTGAGCACGAAGTGCCCGAGCTGGGCGAGCTTCTTGGCGATGTCCCTGCTCGGCACCTCTGCGACCTTCGAGAGGTCGGCGCCCGCGGCGAGGATGAACGGCTTTCCGGTCGTGGCGACGGCATGGATCTCGCCCTTCGCCGCACGCTCGGTGAGCCGGTCGAAGGTCTTTCCCAGCTCGAGCAGGCCCACGGGACCGAACGTGTTCGGACGGGTGTGGTCGCGGCCGTTGTCCAGCGTCACGAGGGCGAGCACCTTGCCGGATTTCAGCGGCACGTCGCGCACGAAGCTGTGCGTGACGACCTCATCGTCGGCGAAGGCGAGCAGGTCTGAGAAGTCGATCGTCGAGTAGTCGGTCACGCTCGTGCTCACTTTCCGTACTTCGTGTTGTGCGGGTTCTCCCAGATGACCGATCCGCCCTGGCCGAGGCCGACGCACATCGCGGTGAGTCCATAGCGCACCTCGGGGTGCTGTTCGAACTGCCTGGCGAGCTGGATCATGAGGCGAACGCCGCTGGCAGCCAGGGGGTGGCCGATGGCGATGGCGCCGCCCCACGGGTTGACGCGAGGGTCGTCATCTTCGATGCCGAAGTGGTCGAGGAAGCTCAGCACCTGCACCGCGAACGCCTCGTTCAGCTCGAAGAGGCCGATGTCGTCGATCGACAGCCCGGAGTTCCTCAGCGCGCGCTCCGTCGAGGGGATCGGACCGATGCCCATCACCTCCGGCTCCACCCCGGCGAATCCGAAGCCGACCATGCGCATCTTCGGCGACAGGCCGAGCTCCTTCGCCGCACGCGACGACGTGAGCAGAGATGCCGTCGCACCATCGGTGAGCGGAGACGAGTTGCCCGCCGTGACACGGCCGTGCGGGCGGAACGGCGTCTTCAGACCCGCCAGGCCCTCCATGGTCGTCTCCGGCCGCATGCCCTGGTCTTCGGTTGCGAGACCCCAGCCCTCCTCGGTGCGATACGAGACGGGCACGAGATCCGGCTGGATGTCCCCGGACGCGTACGCCGCCGCCACCTTCTGCTGGCTGCGCATGCCGAACCGGTCGGCGCGCTCCTTGGTGAGGTTCGGGAACCTGTCGTGCAGGCGCTCGGCCGTGTTGCCCATGTTGAGTGCAGCAGGGTCGACGAGCTTCTCGGAGAGGAAGCGCGGGTTGGGGTCGACGCCCTGGCCCATCGGGTGATGCCCCATATGCTCGACGCCGCCGGCGATGACGACGTCGTACTGCCCGAACGCGATGCCGGAGCCGGTGGTGGTCACGGCGGTCATCGCACCGGCGCACATCCTGTCGATGGCGAAGCCCGGCACCGTTGTGGGCAGCCCGGCGAGGATGGCGGCGCTGCGGCCGAGGGTCAGCCCCTGGTCGCCCTGCTGCGTGGTCGCCGCGATGGCGACGTCATCCACTCGGTCTTTCGGCACTCCTGGATTGCGCTCCAGCAGACCGACGATGGCCTTCACCGCCAGGTCGTCCGCTCGCGTGTTCCAGTACACGCCCTTGTCGCCTGCGCGTCCGAACGGGGTACGCACCCCGTCGACGAACAGAACGTCAGCTCTCTCGGCCACTTCGCCTCCCATGATCGGCTGTCGTGACGATCCTAGAAACCGTGACCCGACCGGGAGAATCGATTGGGCGATCCTACGAAGGCGATTGAGCCGCCTCGATGGGGTATTGGTCGGCTTCGACAAAGGCGGCCGCGATGATCGGCGCTGCCGCGGCGATCTGCCACGGCCGGGCTTCGGCAGCACGCATCGCCTCGCCGATGGAATCGACATCGATGTGCTCGGGCGGAGCCCACGCGAGTCGCCGAAGGGTCTCGGGGGAGAGCAGGTTCTCCACCGGCAGGTTCAGCTCTTCCGCAGCCTCCAGAAGTGCGGTGCGTGCCGCCTTGAGACGCAGGCTCGCCTCTGGATTGCGGTCCGGCCAGGCCCGAGGCGGCGGGATGCTCTCGCCCGACGCGCGGAGAACGGGCAGATCTTGCGTCGTTCTGCCGAGAGCGACGGCGTCCCACCACCTGTCGATCTCGGTGCGGCTTGCCCTGCCGGTGAACTCACGTAGAGCGGACAGGTCGCGCTTGGTGGCGGGCATCGCGCGTGCGACAGCCGTGATGGAGGCGTCGGGCAGAAGGCGTCCGGCCGCGATGTCCTTCTCCCGCGCCAGGGCGTCTCGCGCCAGCCAGAGCTCGCGTGCCACGGCGAGATTGCGGAGGCCCCTGATCGAGTGGACGCCGGACAGACGACGCCACGGCTCGGCCCTGACGGTCTTGGGAGTCCGAGCGAGTTCGTAGGCGAACTCCTGATCGGCGATCTCGACCTTGCGGTTCTCGGCGAGGAGCTTCTGTTCCGCCTCCATGAGGTCGACCAGGAGTTCGACATCCAGCGCCGCGTACGTGAGCCACGGCTGGGGGAGCGGCCTCGTCGACCAGTCGGCAGCCGAGTGCTCCTTGGCGAGATGGATGCCGAGCAGCTCCTCGACGATCGTGCCGAGTCCTACCCGCGGAAAGCCGAGCAGACGCGCGCCGAGCTCGGTGTCGAAGACCGTGACGGGATCGAGCCCCACCTCACGCAGGCAGGCGAGGTCCTGACTGGCGGCGTGCAGGATCCACGGGACCGGACCGACGGCATCCTGCAGCTCCGTGAAGTCCCCGACCGCCGGAGGGTCGAACAAGAAGACGCCGGCGTCGCGACGGAACATCTGAATGAGGTAGGCCCGCTGCGAGTACCGGAAGCCGGAGGCGCGCTCGGCGTCGACAGCGACCGGGCCCGTGCCGGAGCGCAGCGCGTCGACGGCCTCCTTGTACTTCGACGGCGAGTCGACGACGTCGTAATCAGTCACGCGAAGATCTCCGATGGGCGAGGAGGCGTACTCCGTCCGGCAAGGGAGGGATTCCGGCGAGCATGCAGAGCAGGTCGCCCCACGCCTCGACGTGCGCACCGAGGTCGATCCCGTGCGGCGTCCACGAGGCGCGCAGCTCGATCTGAGCTCCGTCGCCCTGCCTGGCGAGTTCTCCGAAGCCTGTCGAGATGATCTTCGTCGCCGTGCCGGACGCCGATGAGTAGTCAGCACCACGCTCGTCGAGCGCGTCGACCAGCCACGACCAGGTCACGTCGGCGAGGAAGGGATCGAGCCCGATGTCGGTCTCCAGCGGCGCCTGGGCGAAGCAGACGATGCGGAACCGTCCGCCCCATTCGACAGGCTCCGACGGGTCGTAGAGCAGGACGAACCTTCCCGTTCCCAGCTCGGAGTCCCCGGTGTGCTTGGCGGGGGTGATGTCCGCGGCGAGGGCGACGGCGAAGGGCGCCAGTCCGGTCGGAGCCGGGATCTCGTCCACCGTCAACTCCTGGCGGGACTCCGCCGTACGCACCGCGGCCGCCGCGACGGCGAACTCCGCGGGAACTCCGGGGGTCGCTGGAGAGGGAGACACAAACGCAGACTAGAGTTTCGGCTCGAGAGTTGACGTCAGGCACGCCGGATGCGCAAGGTGCCTCACGCGATGAGGGGAGTTCTCGTGGGTCGTCGGCTGGGCAGGATCCTCGTGCCGTTCGCCATTCTGTTCGCGATCGGAGCGGCGGCAGCCGCAGCGTACGGTGTTGCCGCCACGCTCGTGGCAAGGACGGTCGTGACACCGGCTCGGCGACGCAAGCAGGATGTCGAGATCCGGTCCGTCTCGCCCGACCTCACCGCTGTCACGCTCACCGGCACCGCCGACACGCTCACCGTGCCCGGCCACTACGGGCTGTGGTTCTCCAGCGATCGCGGGTACGCACGGCTCGGGGAGGTCATCGGGCTCGATCCCGATGGGGCGGTCATCCGTGCCGTCGAATCCGTGGAGTGGGGTGACCTCGCTTCCGCGCGTCGCGGGCGTCTCACCGGGTGGATCTACACGGCGCCGGAGGAGCTCGGTCTCCCGGTCGAGAGCGTCGACATCCCCGTCGACGGCGGATCGGCGCCCGCGTGGCTGTTCCCTGCGACGGAGGACACGGGTCGGTGGGCCATCCACGTTCACGGTCGCGGTGCACGACGCCAGGAGGCGCTGCGGGGCATCCCGGTGTTCCGCGAGAAGGGCTACACCAGCCTCGTCGTCAGCTACCGCAACGACGGAGATGCGCCCGACAGCGGAGACGGGCGATACGGCCTCGGCGCCACGGAATGGGGCGACGTCGATGCCGCCATCGCGTTCGCGCTCGACCGGGGCGCCCGCGACATCGTCTTGTTCGGCTGGTCCATGGGCGGTGCCATCGTGCTGCAGACGGCCATCCGCTCGCCCCGCGCGGACAGCGTGCGCGGCATCGTGCTCGACTCGCCGGTGATCGACTGGGTGGAGACGCTCGAGTTCCAGGCGGACGGCATGAAGCTTCCCAGGCCCGTGACGAAAGGAGCCCTCGTTCTGCTCGACGCGACGTGGGCGGCGGGCGTCGTCGGCCAGGACGCGCCGATCGGGTTGGGTGCCCTCGACTTCACGGTGCGATCGCACGAGCTGAACACGCCCGTGCTGCTCATGCACAGCGACGACGACGGCTACGTGCCAGCGGGAGGGTCGCACCGCCTCGCCGACCAGCGACCGGACATCGTCACCTTCGTGCCCTTCGCCGAAGCCAGGCACACCAAGCTCTGGAACTACGACCGTGAGCGATGGACCA
>JBQCJQ010000062.1:0-2354 GCA_051952615.1 Humibacter sp. | reverse complement strand
TCGTGATCGGCATGAGCTACGCCTGGTGGATGAACAAGCACAGTCGCCACCACGCGAACCCGAACCAGGTCGGCAAAGACCCCGACATCGAGGTCGACACCATCTCGTTCCTCGAAGAGGATGCCGCTTCCCGGCGCGGCCTGCTGGCCTGGGTCACGCGGCGCCAGGGCTACCTGTTCTTCCCGCTGCTCACTCTCGAAGGCCTCAATCTGCACTTCACGTCGTTCCGGCTGCTCTGGAGCAAGTCCCCCGTGAAGCGTCGCAAGACCGAGATCGCCCTCATCGCCGCACGCTTCGCGCTCTACCTCGGCGCACTCTTCTGGCTTCTGCCGCCCGGAATGGCCGCCGCGTTCCTCGGCGTGCAGCTCGCCGTCTTCGGCGTGTACATGGGGGCATCCTTCGCCCCGAACCACAAGGGCATGCCGATCGTTCCGGCAGACGTCAAGCTCGACTTCTTCAGCAAGCAGGTGCGCACCTCGCGCAACATCAGCGGTGGGTGGTGGGCGACAGCGCTCTTCGGCGGGCTGAACCACCAGATCGAGCACCATCTGTTCCCGAACATGCCCCGCCCACACTTGTCGAAGGCGCGCCGGATCGTGCGAGAGCATTGCCACGACACTGGCGTGCCGTACACTGAGGCAACGTTGGTGCAGTCCTACGCCATCGTCATCGCCTATCTCAACAAAGTCGGTCTGCAGGCACGAGATCCCTTCACCTGCCCGGTCGTCGCCCAATACCGGCGGGCATAGCCCGCGCTACACTTCATGCACCGCACAAGCCAGAGCCGGCTCACCAAGCGGCCCGACGAAACGACTCATCGATCTACTTCCCAGCATTACCCGCTCCCACCGTCGAATGGCGACGGGCAGCAGAAGACGTTCACGTGGCGACGGTCTCAGGCGAGTTCGCCGGTTTCGTCGCGTCTCACGACGACCACTACGAGGCACGCGATCAGCACTCGATCGCCATCGGATGCTTCGACACACTCGCCGCTGCGCAGCACGCGCTGACGACATCCTCGGCCCTGTCCTCCCGGCGAACCCCTCGCCGTCGACGGGCTCTCTCACGCTTCGGCGCGGCATCCGCCACGCCGTCAACGTCCGGGGCGACGCAGTCGTCACGGCGATCCCGGCCGTGCCCACGGCCCGAAAAAACGAAGGAAAGATGACACTATGCCCACCGGCACCGTGAAATGGTTCAACTCTGAAAAAGGCTTCGGCTTCATCGCACCGGACGACGGCTCGGCCGACGTCTTCGCACACTTCTCTGCAATCGCGGGGAACGGCTACCGCAACCTCGACGAGGGACAGAAGGTCGAGTACGACCTCGAGCAGGGCCAGAAGGGTCCGCAGGCCGCCAACATCCGGGCGCTCTGACGGATACCGCCGCTGACGCAGGCGGCCGCTCCGGGCGAGACACTCTCGCCCCGGGTCGGTCGCCTGCGTCTTTGCGCATCGGATACCAGGGCTGACCGCGACGATCGCGCTCGGCCCCTCGATAGGCTGACCGGGTGACGCACGCGAACGCCGACCTCGAACTCGCTCTCCGCCTCGCCGACGCAGCGGATGCCATCTCGGGGGCGCGCTTCCGTGCCAACGACCTGAACATCAGCACCAAGCCCGATCGCACCCATGTGACCGACGCCGACCAGTCCGTCGAACGGGCCATCCGAGAGCTGCTCGCCGCAGAGCGCCCCGACGATTCGATCCTCGGCGAGGAGTTCGGCTCGGCGGACGCCGATCAGATCCGAAGTGCCGAGCGACTCTGGATCATCGATCCGATCGACGGCACCCACAGCTACGAGCGAGGCCTTCCGATGTGGGGCACGCTCATCGCACTGGCCGTCGACGGCGAACCCGTGGTCGGCGTGGCCAGCTCCCCCGCTCTCGGAAAGCGTTGGTGGGCCTCAACGGGCGCCGGGGCATGGATGACCGAGGCGGGCGCAGACCCGACCGCGCTGCACGTGTCGGGCATCCGCAAGCTCGAGGATGCCGCGGTCAGCTTCCAGAGCATCGCCCAATGGGACGACGCCGGCCACCTCGACCACCTGATCGCACTCTCGCGCACGGTGTGGCGCGATCGCGCGTACGGGGATGTCTGGGCCTACACCCTTCTCGCGGAGGGCCTCATCGAGGCCGTCGCCGAGTTCGGCATCCACCCGTACGACATCGCCGCGCTCATCCCGATCGTGAAGGAGGCGGGCGGTCGCCTTACCGCGGCCGATGGCGGCCCTGCGCTCTGGGACGGCAGCGCCGTGGCGACCAACGGAGCCGTGCACGACCAGCTGCTCGCCCTGCTGCGAGACTGACCGGAACGATCACTCAGATCAGACGAGGCCCGAGGGTCCGCCTGGG
>JBQCJQ010000061.1:0-7620 GCA_051952615.1 Humibacter sp. | reverse complement strand
CAGTTTCCGCAGGCGGTGCCCTTCGTGTAGGAGGAAGGTAGGCGGATCCTGCTGCGTCCGGCAGCTTCTAGACAGGCTGGCGTACAACGATTGCCGGATGCATCTCGTGTTCGATGACGTTGACGAGTCCGGGTACGCAAGAAGCGTTTCTCTTGTCGACGTCACAGGAGAGACTCTCTGGACACGAACGCCGACGCTTGGTAGCACGCATGATGCGTGGACCCGTGCAGAGATTGTCGGTGATTTGGTCCTCGCCTCGAGCTGGTCGGGATTCCTAGTAACGTTCGATGATTCGGGCAAGGAGGTGGAGCGCGTCTTCACCAAATGAGCGCGTAGCGGGATCCTGATGTGACGTAACAGATTTCGGAACTACTTTGTGCGTTTCCGCCCCATGAGCCGATCGCGGCGGTGATGCGTAAATACCCTCGCGTGCAGTGCGCTCAGGCTCGTACGCTGGGCTGGTGGAGGAAGACTGGCGGCTGACCGACCAAGAGGCCTACCTCGCCAGCAGGTCCCTGCGCTTCGCCCGCTGGACCCCATACCGTCCCGACTGGGACCACGACCACTGCGACTTCTGCTTCGCAGAGATCTCAAACAATACGACCGGCCACGCCGATTACAACGAAGCATGGGTGACCGCTGACGACGGATACACATGGGTCTGTCCGCAGTGCTTCAACGAATTCCGCGAACGCTTTCACTGGGTCGTCGTCGACGCACCTGGACACCTGTAGCGACCTCTTCGACGGCGACCTCGACGCCGTCGCCGACCGACTCAATCAAGTCGGCGAATCAAGTGTGGCAACGGGAAGTAGGGCGGGCGGGACTTGAACCCGCGACCCAGGGATTATGAGTCCCCTGCTCTAACCAGCTGAGCTACCGCCCCATCGCCGGGCTAGTCGGCCGCGGCTGGTGCGGCATCCGACACGATCAGGTCCGGCACCGCTTCACCACGATACAGGCACTCGAACGTGGAGAGCGTTCGCTGGATGTCGTGCGCCGCGATCAGCCGCAGAGAAGCCTTCTTCATGGCGGTCAGCTCCTCCTGGGGCATCCTGAAGACGGTTTCGAGCCGGTCCGCGAGCTGCTGCGAGTCGCCCGGAGTGAAGAGGAAGCCGTTCTCGCCGTCGTGCACCAGATGCGGCAACGCCATCGCGTTCGCCGCCACCACGGGGAGCGCAGACGCCATGGCCTCCATCGTCACGATGGACTGCAGCTCGGCGATCGAGGGCATCGCCAGAACCGTGGCCCTGGTGTACGCCTGCCGGAGCTCCTCGTCGCTGACATAGCCGGTGAAGGTCACCCGATCGGCGATCCCGAGCTGCTCCGCGAGGTGCTCGAGGTTCTTCAGCTGATCGCCTCCGCCGATAACCTCGAGCTTCGCATCGAGATCCTCGGGCAGGAGAGCCATCGCCTTGACGAGCACGTCGATCTGTTTCTCGCCCGTGACCCTGCCGACGAACACCACGCGGTTCTCCGTGCGCGGCTCGAAGTTCGGGGTGTAGCGGTCGGCGTCGATCCCGCACGAGATGGCGTACACGCCGCGAAGGCCGGTGTGCTGCTCCAGGAACTGCGCCGCCCGGTGCGTCGGTGTCGTGACGGCCTCCGCACGGCCGAACGTGCGTCGCGCGGCTTTCCAGGCGAGCCCGATCGACCACGTCTGCAGCCATTTCGGGATCAGCGTGAACTCGAGCATGTTCTCCGGCATGAAGTGGTTCGTGCCGATCACGCGGATGCCCCGCTTCTCCGCCTCGATGGACAGCCCACGCCCAACGACGATGTGGGACTGGAAGTGCACGACATCGGGCTTCACCTCGTCGAGCACGCGCGCGCTGTTCTGCTTGATGTGCCACGGAAGCGCGAACCGCAGCCAGTCGTGGGGATACCAGCGCCAGCTGTGCAGCCGGTGCATGATGAGGCGCTGCCCCTCGTGCTCCTCGACCCACGTGCCGTATCTGCGCGAGGCTGCCGGCGCCATCACGTGCACCTCATGGCCACGGCTGACGAGGCCGGCGGCGAGCCGTTCCGCGAACCGCGCAGCACCGTTCACATCGGGAGCGAACGTGTCAGCACCGATCAGAACCTTCAGAGGCTTCGATTGCGCCGTCGGCGGTGTGGGTGGTGTCGCCGCATCGCTCGAGTCCGTCAAGGAGCCATCCTCTTCTCCGCGCCGCCGACATGGCGTCGGCACGATCTTCTCGCCGGAGATCCGTCCCCGGCCGAAACACAACGCCTTAGTCTAAGCAGGGCCCTGGTCACCTGCTGTTTTAGTTTCGGCCACGTCGTCATACGACCTCATACCCGGATGCACCCGCGCGAGTATGAAGACGCCGATGATGGCGATCACACCGGTCACGACGAAGGCGACCATCTGCCACGCGGCAGCCCCGGCCGCCTCGTTCAGGATGACGATGCCGATCGTCACTGCGACGAGCGGGTCGATCACCGTGAGGCCTGCCACGACCAGGTCCGGCGGACCGGAGGCGTACGCGTTCTGCACGAAGTACGCGCCGAGCGCGACTGCGGCGAGCAGCGCGATCGCGCAGACCCAGGTCAGCCAGGTGAACTGATGCTGCTCGATGCGCGAGATGATCGCCTTCGCGAGCGTCGCCACGAACCCGTAGAGCACGCCGGCGCCGACGACGTAGCCGAGGGCCAGAAGGCGCTTCCGCAGGAACCAGAAGGCCGTGCCGAAGACCACGACGACACATCCGAGCACGATGAGGATCTGCACGAGCTGTTGGTCTGTCACCGGCGTCTCAACCGCCGCGAACGCCGCGACGAGCACGAACGCGCCGACGCCGCCCACGCAGAGGCAGATGGCGACGATCGAGCGCTTGTTCAGGCGGGTGTGGCTGATTCGGGCGTTGACGATCGCCGTGATCACGAGCGAGATGGCGCCAAGGGGCTGCACGACGATCAGCGGCGAGAACGCCAGGCTGATCAGTTGCAAGACCACCGCGAACCCCAGCATGAGGGTTCCGAACACCCACGAAGGCCGTGCCAGAAGCAGGGTCAGCTGCTTCACCTGCAGGCCACCGCGACCATCGTGGGCGGTGTTCCGCTCCACCTTCGTGACGCCCCGATGCTGGAACTGCGCTCCGAGCGAGAGGAACACGGCGCCGAGGAGGGCGATCGGGATGCCGATGAACTGGCGCGGCTGAAGGGCCGTCAAATCATTGGTCGACGCGGCCAGTTCCGAGATCACGCATCGACCCTAACGGCATTGCCCGCCGATACCCTTGACGAATGGCCGTTCTTCCCATCCGCATCTGCGGCGATCCCGTGCTGCACTCCCCCGCTGCTGCGGTCACCGACTTCGACGCCGACCTCGCCGAGCTCGTTGGCGACATGTACGACACGATGGCAGCCGCCCCTGGCGTCGGACTCGCCGGCCCTCAGGTCGGGGTGGCGAAGCGGCTCTTCGTCTACGACTGGACCGACGATTCCGATGTGCGCCACCGCGGTGTCGCGATCAATCCGACCCTCTGGATCTCTCCCCCGCCGGCGGGCGACGCGGACCCCGAGACCGAGTCCGAGGGATGCCTGTCCTTTCCTGGCGAGCGGTTCCCGCTGCGCCGAGCAGGGTCGGCTCTGCTGCAGGCGTTCGACCTCGACGGCGCACCCTTCGAAGTACGCGCGGAGGGCTGGCTCGCCCGCATCTTCCAGCACGAGTACGACCACCTCGACGGCCTCCTGTACGTGGACCGGCTCACCGACGGCTACGCCCGCACGGCCGCCAAGGTGGAGCGCAAGCACGGCTGGGGCGTGCCGGGACAGAGCTGGCTGCCCGGCGTCGACCACCTCGAGGGATGACCGAGCCGGACAGCCGAGCGGAGCGCGTCAGCGGGGCGTCGGGCCCTGGCGGTTCGCCCTGAGCACCTCGAGGCGCTTGCGGTACTCCACCTCGTCGATGTCGCCCTGCGCGAAGCGCTCGGCGAGGGTCGACTCCGCGTTGCTGCTCGGCGACCAGGGACCGTAGGGAGCCCCGGGGCCGTAGGGACCGTGCGCGTGCCAGTACGCGCGGCGGCGCCGGGTGACCAGGAAGATGATCAGACCGATCACCAGGATCCAGAAGATCGGGATGATGAAGAAGAACGGGAAGAACCCGCCCGCCCATGGCCCGACCCAGTGCGTTGCTACTGCCGCGACTCCGGCTGAGCCGATCGCCGTTGTGGCCAGTGCGCTGATCATGAGAGGAACCTTTCTGTGAAGGGCTCGTTCGAGCCGATTCCAGACTCCTCGTGACTGGCGTCGCACGCGTCTGCCGGCCGGAGGCTTCCATGTACTCCGTTGGGAGCAGCCGCGACGAGGGATGGCGGACGTGGCGGAGACCCGCGCCGGCCTAGAACCCACGGGGCGTGACGAGGCCCGACTCGTAGGCGAGCACCACGAGATGAACGCGGTCGCGGGCATCCAGCTTCGAGAGGATGCGCGACACGTGCGTCTTCGCCGTCAGCGGGCTCATGAAGAGCCGAGCGCCGATCTCCGTGTTGCTGAGCCCCTCGGCCACCAGAGCGAGCACCTCCCGCTCGCGTTCCGTGAGCGGCTCGAGCACGGACGCCGTGACCTCTGGCCTCGGAGCCGCGGCCAGTCGTGCGAGCAGCCGTTTCGTCACACCGGGAGAGAGCAGTGCCTCGCCCCCTGCCGCGACGCGTACCGAGCGGATCAGTTCGACCGGATCGGTGTCCTTCACCAGGAAACCGCTCGCACCGGCCCTGATGGCCTCCGCGACGTACTCGTCGAGCTCGAAGGTGGTCACGATGACGACGTGCACGGCATCCAGTGCCGCGTCGCCCACCAGCTGCGCCGTGGCCCACAGACCGTCGCCGTCGGGCATGCGAATGTCCATCAGCACGACATCCGGACGCTCACGTCGCACCAACGCGACAGCCTCCCGACCGGTGGACGCCTCACCGACCACCTCGATGTCGGGTTCGTGATCGAGCAGCGCCCGGAAGCCTGCGCGCACCAGCTGCTGGTCGTCTGCCAGCACCACGCGGATCGTCATCGTCGCCCTCCTGAGCTACGGGATTCGGGGTGCAGGGGAAGTCGAGCCGTCACGATGAACCCGCCGTCGTCCAGCGGATGAGCATCGACTGAGCCGCCGAGCGCTGCCGCCCGCTCCTGCATGCCGAGGACGCCACGCCCGCCCCCGTCTGACGTGCTTACAGCGGCGGATGACGACGCTGGATGCCCGCCAGGCCCGTTCTCGACGACGATGCCGACGGCATCCTGGGTGATGTCGAGCCGAACGGTTGCCGCGCTCACACCTCCGTGCCTCTGCACGTTCGTCAGGGACTCCTGCACGATGCGGTACGCCGCCGACTGAACGGCGAGCGGAACCTCGACGTCGCGAGGGCGGTCGACGCCGCTGGTCGTGACCGCGAGGCCCGCAGCCTGCACGCTGGCGATGAGGGCGGGGAGCGCATCCAGAGTCGGTCCAGGAGCTCGTGGCGCGGCAGGGGCATCCGGCTCCCGAAGGATACCGAGCACTGCGCGCACCTCGTCGAGGGCCGTCGTGCTCGTCTCGCGGATCGACCTCAGGCTCTCCTTCGCGCGCTCCGGCTCCTCGTCGAACAGGTGGAGCCCGACCCCCGCCTGCACGCTGATCTGCGAGAGCGAGTGCGCGAGCACGTCGTGCAGCTCGCGGGCGATACGGAGTCGCTCCTCCTCGGCTGCCGAACGGCGTCGGCTGGTCTCTTCGCGTGCCGCGGCACGGAACCGCTCCCGTCTCGCCCCGGCGCCCGTGGCGACCCCTGCGATCAGGCACAGGATGATCGTGGCGATCAGCACCCTGACGCCGCCGGAGCCCCCGCTGTCGACCACGATCGCGACGACCCCGACGACGCCCATGCCGATCAGCGTCGACCATGCCCAGATGCTCGCGCGTCGTAGCACGGCATTGGCCACGGCGAACGCGACCGCAAGAGCCGCCAGCGGTGGCCCCGGAGCGAGTGCGATGGCAGGGAGGGCGAGCACCCCGACGGCGACCACTCGAGGACCCGGCCATGTCAGCAGGAGAAGTCCGGCGGCGACGATTCCGGACAGCGTGGCTAGCAAGGTGAGCAGGTCCCCGCTGGGCAGCCCGGAGTCGAACGCGCCGTGACCGGTGAAGTGGCCGGTGCCGAACGAGGGGTGGTGCAGATGCGCTACGCCCGCCAGAGCAAACGCCAGCCCGGGCAGCTGTACGAGCGCGCTCAGGGCGGCGGCGAACCACCTCGCGCGCAGGGAGCGTCGGGCGGCGCGCTCGGGCGACACCGGGCCGGACCAGTGCGCCGGGCCGGTGCGCGTCCAGGGCGGGTGCGGCGGCATTCCCTCATGCTAATCAGCGGACGAGCCGCCCCCATCGGCCACCGGTCGACCGTGACTACTCCGGCGGGAGTACGTTCCCCGGTTCCTCGCCGGTGGCGACGGGAGCATCCGGATGCTGCGACCACTGGCTCCACGATCCCGGGTAGAGCGCGGGGTCGAATCCGGCGAGCATGAGGGCTGCGGCGTTGTGGGCGGCGGTTACCCCGGAGCCGCAGTAGGTGGCGACGGCCAGGTCGTCCGTCACGCCGAGCGCGGCGAAGCGCTCTCGCAGGGCGTCCGCGTCGAGGAAACGCCCCTCGTCATCGACGTTGTCCGTGGTCGGCGAGCTGAGCGCACCCGGGATGTGTCCTGCCCTCGGATCGACCGGCTCGACGTCGCCGCGGTATCGCTCCGCCGCTCTGGCGTCGAGGAGCACGCCGGCGCGAGGGAATTCCGCGGCCTCCGCCATCGAGAGGACACCGAGGTGACCGTAGTCGAGGATGACCGAGCCGGCCGCCGGCTGCACCGAACCCGTCTCCACAGGATGACCCGCCTGCCGCCACGCGCCAAGGCCGCCGTCGAGCATCCGCACCGAGTCGACGCCGGCGTGGCGCAGCAGCCACCACGCCCGGGCAGCGGCGAGGTTCGCGGTCTCGTCGTACACCACGACGAGGTCTCCGTCGTCGATGCCCCAGGAACGGGCATCCGCCTGGAACTGCTCGATCGGAGGAAGCGGATGCCTGCCGGCGAGCGGCTCGCCGATCTCGGCCAGCTGTCGATCGAGGTCGACATATACCGCGGTCGGAATGTGTCCGGCCTCGTATGCGGGGCGGCCGTCCGGTCGATTCAGTCGCCAGCGCACATCCAGCACGCGAACCGGGCGCCCTCCGGCGGTGAACGCGGCGAGGGCGTCCGCCAACTCGGCAGCGGTGATCAGCAGGTCGGAGCGTTCGGTCATGCGCCAACGCTACCGGCGGACACACGTCGTGCTGAGACGAAAGAAGCCCTCGCCATGAAGGCGAGGGCTTCGACCGCTCCCCGTGGTGGACTCGAACCACCAACCTGCCGGTTAACAGCCGGCTGCTCTGCCAATTGAGCTAACGAGGATCATCCCCAGTGGGCTCATCTACTTTACCCCAGCGCGGCCTACGGACAAATCGAGCGCCACCTCGGCGCGGCGGGCCGTCTGCGGGTCACTCGCTGAGCCGAAGAGCCGCCGCGAGACGTGCGACGTACGGGTGGGTCGGTTCGCTGTAGACGTCCTGCATCGTGCCGTATCCGACGAGGGATCCGGACTGCAGAACGGCGACCGTGGCGGTCGCGTTG
>JBQCJQ010000060.1:0-4272 GCA_051952615.1 Humibacter sp. | reverse complement strand
GCGACCTGCGCGAAGGGCTGGACGCGCTCGATCTCGCGCTTGACCGCGGTCTCGGCGACGGCGCGGAACACGTCGGCAAATTGCGCGGCGAAGCGCGCTGCGCGATCGGCCGCCCACCCGGGCTGGACGCGGAGGTGAGGTGGCGCGTCGCTCACGCGGTGCCCACCCGCGGCGTGCCGCTCGTCGACGGCTCGGTCGAGGCCGCGGGAGCGTCGGTTCTCTCGTCCTCCGAGGTCTTTCCCCACCTCGGCGGCCGCCCGTTGAGGACGTAGTCGCCGATGGCCCGCTTTCGGTAGACCGCCGGGTTGTGCGAGGCGATGGTGCGCACGTTGCGCCAGTGCCGGTCGAGGGCAATGCCGCGCTGGACGGCGGAGGCGCCACCCACCTCGAAGAGCTCCCCGGCCTGCGTAACGACGGTCTTCAGCACAACCTGCTGCGAGCGGAACACGTTGAGCAGGGCATCGACGGCGGCCTGCTCAACGTCGGCGCCCGCGTGTCGCGCGGCGAGTAGGCCGCCCAGCTCGTCGACGTTCGCCAGCACGAGGCTGCGCGCCGTGAAGTGCGCAGCCGAGAGGTCGCCGACGATCGCCTGCACGAGCTCGCTCTCGCGCGGCAACGCCTCGCCCTGCCGGCCGAAGATGCGTCGCCGCGGACGCACGAACTCGGCCGTGTCGCGCACAATCGCGCCGGAGATGCCGGCGACGACCGCGAGCAGGCATGCCTGGAAGAGCGCGGCGGTGAAACGGGAGCGGAAGCCCTCAGCCGACTCGATGCGGTCGACATCCTCCTCAGGCACCGGCACGCTCTCGAACACGGTCGTGCCACTACCGGTGAGCAGCTGTCCGAAGCCGTCCCAATCGTCGGTCGACACCACGCCGGCGTGATGCGCGTCGGCGGTGACCCCGACCCGCTCGCCGTTCTCGAGCGCGGCGAGGTAGATCCAGTCGGCGTAGATACTGCCGGTTGTGTAGTACTTCTTCCCGTCGAGCCGGTGGCCGCCATCCGGCTGAGCCACCAGGGTTGTGCCGAGCTGAGTGAGCTCCTGCCGTTCGGACTGCGCGTTGCCGACGAAGTCCCCCCGTGCGATGCGCGGCGCCCAGCGGGCGAGCCTCCCGCCGCCGTCGATCAGGACGCCTTCAACGAAGGCGATGTGACCGCGGTAGACATGGGCGAGGTTCGAGTCAGCCGTGGCGATGGCGATCAGGATCTCGAACACCTGCCGCAGCGTCCACCCCCACCCTCCTAGCTCGATCGGAAGGCGAGCAGCCCCGAACCCGAGCGCCTGCAGCTGAGCGATCCGGTCGCCGAGCAGGGCACGGCTCCGCTCGCGTTCGACGGCCTCGCCTCGTACTTCCTCGAGCAGAGGAGCGATGCGCGTCAGGAAGTCGGCTGAGGTTGAGGGGTTGATGGCCTGAGCTGTCATGGTAAGCGCGCTAACGCGCTGGGATCCTTTCTGACGCAGGAAGAAGGTACGGACATGGAGCTGGTTGGCGGCTGCGGAGATCCCGGTCGGTTCTCCCCAAACCTATTGGCAGCATGATGCCTGTAGCACGACCGACTAGAAACAAACCGACGGTGCAACACGCTAGCGGCGCATCGCCTTCCGCGACAGCCAGTTGCCCGCGAACTGACCCAGCTGCACGATGAGGATGATCACCGCGACCGTGATGTAGATCGCCGCGTAGTTGTAGCGCTGCACACCGTAGGTGAGCGCGAAGTTGCCGAGACCGCCGCCGCCGATGGCACCAGCCTGCGCCGACATGTCGACGAGGCCGACGTAGATGAAGGTGAAGCCGAGGATGAGGGGTCCCAGCCCCTCGGGGATCAACACGGTGAAGATAATGCGCACGGGGCTCGCCCCCATCGCCCGCGCCGCCTCGATGACGCCGGGATCGACACCGACGAGGTTCTGCTCGACGATGCGGCCGACTGCGAAGGCCGCCGCGAGCGAGATCGCGAAGACGGCGCCCTGAACACCGATGTATGTGCCCATGACCCTGATCGTCAAGGGGGAGATCGCCGTCACGAAGATGATGAACGGAACCGGGCGCACGATGTTCACCACGATGTTCGTGATCGCGAAGACGGTGCGGTTCTCAAGGATGTTGCCTGGCCGGGTGCTGTAGAGCACGAGGCCGATCGCGAGGCCCAGGATGCCGGAGGCGATGAGCGAACTGAAGACGATGACCAGCGTCTCCCAGATCGACTGGTAGAAGGTCGGCAGCCAGCTGATGAACTCGTTCACGCGGTCCCCGCCTCCTCGATGTAGCGGATGCCCTGCGCAGTGAGAGCAGCGAGCGCGGCGTCAACGGCCTCCTGAGCACCGGTGAGCTCGTAGGTGAGCGCACCGATAGTACGTTCCTGTAGTTCGCTTATCCCGCCGTAGACGATCTGGTTGTCGACGCCGTGCTCTGCAAAGACCCGCGAGAGCAAACCGGTGAATCCCTTCTGATCGAGCACCGTGACCGTGACGAGCCGCCCCGGGTGCGCCGCGCGCAGGCGACCAAGCGCTTCCGGTGTCGGCCGGTCGCGCAGCACGGTCGCGACGAAGCGCGCAACGGTCGGCGTCGACGGCTGCGAGAACACGTCGTACACGGGGCCGATCTCGACGATCCGGCCGCTGTCCATCACGGCGACGCGATCGGCGATCGTGCGGATCACGTCCATCTCGTGTGTGATCACGATGATCGTGATGCCGAGCTCGCGGTTGACCCGCTTGAGCAGGGCGAGCACGTCTGCCGTGGTCTCGGGGTCGAGCGCGCTGGTCGCCTCGTCGGCCAGCAACAGCTTCGGGTCCGTCGCCAGGGCGCGGGCGATTCCGACGCGTTGTTTCTGACCGCCCGAGAGCTGATCGGGGTGGCTGTGTGCCTTCTCGAGTAGGCCGACGAAGTCGAGGAGCCGGGCGACGCGCTGGTCGCGCTCGGGCTGCCCGACCCCGGCAAGCTTCAGAGGGTAGGCGACGTTGCCCGCGACGGTGCGCGAGTTGAAGAGGTTGAACTGCTGGAAGATCATGCCGATCTCGCGGCGTATGCCGCGCAGCCGGCCCTCCGGCAGTGCGGTGAGCTCGTCGTCGCCGACGTGCACCGTGCCGGACGTCGGCTTCTCGAGCGCGTTGATCAGGCGCACCAGTGTGCTCTTTCCCGCGCCGGAGTAGCCGATGACACCGAGGATCTCGCCTTGGGCTACCTCGAGGTCGACGCCGGAGACCGCGGTGACCGTGCCGCCGGTGGTGGGGTAGCTCTTCGTCACCCCGCTCAGTCGGACCAGTGTCGGCATCTACTTGCCGACTCCTGCGGCCTTCGCATCGGCCTCGGTCTTCTTGAGGGCAGCCTGCAGCTGCGCGGGGGTGTCCTTGCTGAACACTGCGGTGCCGCCGTCTTCCTTCTCCACTGCGTCTTCAACGGCCTTGTTGTGATACAGGGCGGCGAGCTCAAGGTAGAGCTTGTTGTTCTTGTCGGCGTTCCGGGCGGCGAAGAAGTTCACGTAGTTCTGCGCGGCCGCGCTCGAGGGGTCGTCCTTCGCGATGACATCGCTCTGCGGCAGCCCCGCAGAGACCGCGAAGTTGCCATTGACGATGGACGCCGCGACGGAATTGGTCTGCAGCGCGTTGGCGGTCTGCGCCGCGTCGAGGGTCTCGATGGTGACCTTCTTCGAGGTGATGTCGTTCACGGTCGAGAAGGCAGTGCCACCGTCCTTGAGCTTGAGCAGCCCGGCGGACTGCAGCACGAGCAGGCCGCGGGCCTGGTTGACCTGGTCGTTCGGGATCGCGACCTTCGCGCCGGCGGGCAGATCCTTGACGCTCTTGTACTTGAGCGAGTACAGCGGCAGCGGAACCGTCACGGTCGCGCCGATCGGCTGGATGTCCTGATTGTTCGTCACGTTGTAGACCGCGAGGAACTCGATGTGCTGGAAGGAGTTCAGATCGATCTGCTTCTGCGCGAGCGCTGGGTTCGGCTGGCTGTAGTCGCTGAAGTTCACGAGCTTGATGGTGACGTTGTACTTCTCTTTGGCGAGCTTCTCGTAGATCGGCCAGATAGCTGAAGACGCGTCGCTGACTCCGATCGTCACGGTCTTCGCTGGCGCACTCGAGCCGCTCGCCGTGCTCGAGGCTTTGTTCGCGTTCACGACGATGAGCACCACCGCGATGACGATGACCACGACCGCTGCGAGGACGATGCCGACCACGCGGCCGGTGCGGCTCTTCTGGCGCTGAGGCAACTGCGGGGCTGTCGGCTGGTTGGGGGTGGACACGATCGTGCTCCTCGAGGCGGG
>JBQCJQ010000059.1:0-5363 GCA_051952615.1 Humibacter sp. | reverse complement strand
AGACATATAAAAAATTATACGCAATTTTTAATATATTTTGTTTTTGTTGTGGTTTTTTTTTTTTTTATTTTTGTGGGGGGGCGGTTGTGCGCCCCCCCCCGACTCCTGATGGATCGTGCTGTGTGCTGTGCCTCTTACTTGCCTGTGACCGTGAAGCCCTGCTGGTTGCCGTAGCTGACCAGGGCCTTCTGCCACGACTGGAGCGCGGGGTCGAGGCTCGTGCCGTTGGTGTATGCACTGCTGAACGAGTCGCTGAAGATGCTGTTCGCGTACACCTGGTACGGCAGGTACGACCAGCCGGGCAGAACGTTCTTCGAGCCGGCGACCAGCACCTGGTTGATCTTCTGTCCGCCGAAGTAGGCGGGCGCGAGGTTCAGGAACGAGCTGGACTCGAGGTCGGCGGTGGTCGACGGGAAGCCACCCGACTTCACGAAGATGCTCGTGGAGTCCTTGCTGTCGTTCAGCCACTTGACGAATCCGGCGGCGAGCGCCTGGTTCTTGCTCTGCTTCAAGACGGCCTGCGAGCTTCCGCCGTTCTCGGCGTTGGCGGCCTGACCGTCATAGGTGGGCATCGGGGCGACACGCCAGTTGCCTGAGCCGTCGGGCACAGAGGCTTCGAAGTTGCCGGGCATCCAGGCACCGGTCACGAGGGTGGCGATGGTGCCGTTGCCGAGCCCCTTGAACCAGTCGTCGCTCCAGCCTGCGATCGGCGCGACGAGCTTCTGCTCGACGAGCTGGTTCCACATCGCGGAGTACTGCTTGGAGCCCTTGTCCTGCAGGTTGATGCTGACCTTGGTGCCGTCCGTGGTGAACGGGTGGCCGCCGGCCTGCCAGATCATGCTCGTCGTGAAGCCGGGGTCTCCGGTGTCCGAGGTGATGTAGGCGTTCGGGTCGGCCGCGTGCAGCTTCTTGGCGTCGGCGACGTACTCATCCCACGTGGTGGGAACGGTGAGGCCGTACTTGTCGAAGACCGCCTTGTTGTAGAACAGCGCCATGGGGCCGGAGTCCTGGGGGAGACCCCAGAGGCCGCCGCCGAAGTTCACGTCGTTCCACGAGCCGCTCGCGTAGTCGCTCTTCAGCTTGTCGAAGCCGAACGAGTTCAGGTCGACGAGCGACTTGCCGAGGGCGAACTGGGGAAGGGCGAAGTACTCGATCTGCGCGACATCCGGAGCACCGGAGCCCGCCTTGATCGTGTTCTGCAGCTTGGTGTACTCGTCGTTGCCCGTTCCGGCGTTCACGAGCTTGACGTGCACCTTCGGGTACGCCTTCTCGAACGCGGCGACCTGGTCCTTGGCCGACGGGGTCCAGGTCCAGTAGGTGATGGTGCCGCCCTTGGCGAGCGCCGACGCGACGTCATCCGAGCTGCCGCCTGACGAGCTGCCGCTCGACGAGCACGCGACGAGCGCGCCGCCGACCAGGGCGGATGCCGCGATCACTGTGGAGATGCGCCGCCAGGTCCGAGCGGAGCGAAGTCCGTTCTTCATGGGGTTTCCTTTCGCTTCTTTGGGAGGAGTAGGGCAGGACGCCCTGGGAGGTGAGGTCTACTGCTTGACGCTTCCTGCTGCGAGGCCGGACTGCCAGAAGCGCTGCAACACGAGGAAGATCACGACGACGGGGATGATCATGATGAGCGAGCCCGTGATCACGAGGTTGTAGATGGGTGCAGCCGAGACGCCGTTGGCCTGGGCGCTCCACTGGCTGAGGCCGACCGTCAGCGGGTAGAGGTTGGGATCGCTCAGCATGATGAGCGGCAGAAAGAAGTTGTTCCACGTCGCGACGATGGCGAACAGCAGTACGGTCACGATTCCCGGCGCGAGCAGCTTGATCGAAATGGTGAAGAACGTGCGGAACTCGCCTGCGCCGTCCATGCGTGCCGCCTCGAGCAGCTCGGTCGGGACCGCCTCCGACGCGTACACCCAGATGAGGTAGAAGCCGAACGGGCTGATCAGGGACGGCAGGATGACGGCCCATGGCGTGTTCGTGAGGCCGACCTGGCTGAAGAGCAGGAAGGTCGGAACGGCGAGGGCCGTGCCGGGCACGGCGATGGCGCCGAGCACCACCGCGAAGACCGCGCGACGACCGGGGAACCGGTACTTCGCCATGCCGTAGCCGGCGATCGTGGCCAGGAGCGTCGCGCCGCCGGCGCCGACGACGACGTAGAGCAGGGTGTTGCCGAACCACTGCAGGAAGATGCCGTGGTCATAGGTGAACGTCTGGCCGATGTTCTGGAACAGCACGATGGTGTTGCCGAACCAGAGCCCGAACGACGAGAACAGCTGGCCCTGGGTCTTCGTGGCGTTGAAGATGAGCCAGAGCAGCGGAACGATCGAATAGATCACGAAGAGCACCATGACGATGGTGAGCACGATCGACTTCTTCGACCGTGGCGCCGTGTTCTTCGAGGCGGAGCGCGACCGGCGGGCCGCACGCGACGGTGCACGGGTCGCCGTGCGAGTGGTTGCGGTGGTCATCAGCGGTTCTCCTGACTCGTTCCGCGCAGCTGCACGACGTAGGCGATCACCGCGGTGATGATGCCCATCACGATGGCGACGGCTGCCGCGTAGTTGTACTGCTGCCCGGCGAACGACAGGTTGTAGGCGTACATGTTCGGCGTGAAGAAGGTGCTGATCGCGTTCGGCGCCAGCGGCTTGAGAAGCTGCGGCTCGTTGAAGAGCTGGAAGCTGCCGATCACCGAGAACATCGCGGCGATCACGATCGCACCGCGGATGGCGGGGATCTTGATGCTGAACACCGTGCGGATGGCGCCTGCACCGTCGATCTCCGCCGCCTCGTAGAGCTCGGTCGGGATGACCTTGAGCGCCGCGTAGAAGATGAGCATGTTGTAGCCCATGAACTCCCAGGTGACGATGTTGCCGATCGAGGCGAGGATCCACTGCGGGGAGAGCGGGTTGATGCTCGTTCCGAGCAGGTCGTTGAGGTTCGCGCTCAGGCCGAATTGGGGACCGTAGATGAAGCCCCAGATCAGGGCGGCGACGACTCCGGGCACGGCGTACGGCAGGAAGATCAGGATGCGGAAGATGCCGGCCCCGTGCAGGCGAGCGCTGTCGAGGGCGAGCGCCGCGATCATCGAGAGCACGAGCATGATCGGCACCTGGATGAACAGGAACAGCGTGACCCGGCCGAGCGAGCTCCAGAACTTCGGATCGGTGAGCACCTGCACGTAGTTCGCGAAGCCGACGAACGCGTTGCCGCCGATGATCTGATCGCGGAACAGGCTCAGGTAGATCGCGTAGCCGACGGGCACGACGATCATGGCGAGGAACACGATCGCGAACGGTGCGATGAAGGCCCAGCCCTTCCAGTCCCTGCGATCTCGCCGGGGGCCGGATGCCGTGCCGTTCCGCCGTGCGGCAGACAACGTCGTCATGGGTGAAGAACTCTCTTTCCGATGTTTGCGTGAACATCGTCGCTGTACCATAACATGTTCACGTCAACATGCGCGAGACGAGGGTGATCGATGACGGAGGAGCGACGGGGCGGCCTGCCGGGCAGGGGTCCTTCGATGCAAGACGTTGCCAAGCACGCCGGCGTCTCTTCCCAGACCGTCTCCCGCGTCGCGAACGGGCTGCAGAACGTCGAGGACTCGACCCGCAAGCGTGTGCTCGACTCGATGCAGGCGCTCGGCTATCGGCCCAACAAGGCAGCGAGGGCGCTGCGCTCCGGCCGCTTCCAGAGCATCGGCGTCGCGATGTTCACGCTGTCGTCGTACGGCAACATGCGCATGCTCGACTCCGTGGCATCCGCGGCCGCCGACAGCGGCTACTCACTCACGCTGATGCTGGTGGACAAGCCGACCCAGCACGACGTGAGCGCCGCGTTCGACCGGCTGCTGGAGCACGGCGTCGACGGCATCCTGATCGTCATCGAGGCGCACCTGGCGGATGCGGCGGTCGTCGAGCTGCCCGCCGGGCTGCCCGTCGTGGTGGTCGACTCGGTGACGCGTTCCGACTACCCGGTCGTCGACAACGACCAGGCGGGCGGCGCCCGGCTGGCGACGCAGCACCTGCTCGAACTCGGCCACGAGACGGTGTGGCACCTGGCGGGGCCCGAGCCGTCGTACTCGGCGACCCGCAGGCTCGACGAGTGGCGCTCGGTTCTCGCGCACGCGGGACGACCCATTCCTCCCGTGCGGCACGGCGACTGGTCGACGACGGCCGGATACCGGGCTGGACTCGAACTGGGTGCACGCGAAGACGTCACAGCCGTGTTCGCGGCGAACGACCAGATGGCCCTCGGTCTCATGCGCGCTTTCCATGAGCTGGGCCGCGACGTGCCACGCGACATCAGTGTCGTCGGCTACGACGACATGCCGGAGGCCGAGTCGTTCTGGCCGCCGCTGACCCCGGTGCACCAGGACATCGAGGTGGTCGGGCAGCGCAGCGTCGAGACGCTGCTCGCGGAGATCGAGGACGGACCGGGCAAGGTGGGAACCCTCGTCGTGCCGACCCGTCTGGTGGTTCGCTCCAGCACTGCCACCCCGACAGAGCACTAAGGCTCACGACCTAGACTTGAGGGGTTCTGCGCCCGTGATCCCTGAGGAGTCTGCCGCGTGACCGAGCCCGTTACCACGCCCGCCGCCACCGGCCTCGACACCGTCGACAACGCCGCCGCGACGCCCGAGAAGGAGCAGCCATACGCGGCGCTCGGGCTGAAAGATGACGAGTACGCGCGCATCCGCGAGATCCTCGGCCGCCGGCCCACCAGCGGCGAGCTCGCGATGTACTCCGTGATGTGGAGCGAGCACTGTTCGTACAAGAGCTCCAAGAAGTACCTGCGTCAGTTCGGGCAGAAGGTCACGCCCGAGATGAAGAAGAACCTCATGGTCGGCATCGGCGAGAACGCCGGCGTCGTGGATGTCGGCGAGGGCTGGGCGGTCACGTTCAAGGTGGAATCCCACAACCACCCGAGCTACATCGAGCCGTTCCAGGGCGCAGCGACCGGTGTCGGCGGCATCGTGCGCGACATCATCTCGATGGGCGCCCGCCCGGTTGCGGTGATGGACCAGCTGCGGTTCGGCAAGATCGACGAGGCGGACACGGCACGCGTCGTGCACGGCGTGGTCGGCGGCATCTCGTTCTACGGCAACTGCCTCGGCCTGCCGAACATCGGCGGCGAGACGTACTTCGACCCGGTGTACCAGGGAAACCCGCTCGTCAACGCGCTCTCGGTGGGCGTGCTGCGGCACGAGGACCTCCACCTGGCGAACGCGTCGGGTGTCGGCAACAAGGTGGTGCTCTTCGGGGCGCGCACCGGCGGTGACGGCATCGGTGGGGCATCCATTCTCGCGTCCGACACGTTCGCCTCGGGCGGCCCGACGAAGCGTCCCGCGGTGCAGGTCGGCG
>JBQCJQ010000058.1:0-2887 GCA_051952615.1 Humibacter sp. | reverse complement strand
AGCGCCCGTCATCCAATCGCTCGCTCCCGTTCAGGGCCCGACAGCCGGTGGCACCTCCGTGGTGATCACGGGTACCGGGTTCGCGGGCGCGACGGGTGTGACGTTCGGCACGACGGCTGCCACCTCGTTCACCGTGAACAGCGACACCCAGATCACGGCGATCACCCCGGCCCATGCCGCGGGCGCAGTGGATGTCACAGTGAGCGGCCCCGGAGGAACATCCGGTCCCGGCACGTTCACCTTCGTGCCGCCGGCATCCATCGCGTCGATCAGCCCGTCGAGTGGACCGGAGACCGGTGGCACGACCGTGACGATCACCGGTAGCGGATTCACGAACGCGACCGGCGTGACGTTCGACGGCACCGCGGGCGGCAGCTTCGTGGTGAACAGCGACACGTCGATCACCGTCAACACGCCCCCGCACGCGCCGGGAGCCGTCGACGTCGTGGTGGATAGCCCCTACGGCAACAGCACCGCAGGCACGTTCACCTACACGCCGGTCACGACCATCACGGGTGTCAGCCCCTCTGAGGGACCGGAAGACGGTGGAACGCAGGTGACCATCACCGGACGGTGCTTCACCGGGGCGACGGGAGTCGAGTTCGGCGGCGTGGCCGCGACCTCGTTCACCGTGGTCAGCGACACCGAGATCACGGCGGTGACCCCGGCCGGAACCGGCACGGTCGACGTGGTGGTCATCGGTTCGCGGGAGTGCGGCACGGGCACCGACCCGGGCGGCTTCACCTACCAGCCGTCGACCACCCCGATCATCTACGGACTCACGCCGACGCGCGGGCCCGAGACAGGCGGAACGGTCGTGACGATCACCGGTGCGAACTTCACCGGTGCGACGGGCGCGACGTTCGACGGGCTGCAGGGCACGTCGTTCCACGTGGACAGCGACACGCAAATCACGGTGACCTCGCCGCCGCACGTTCCGCAGACCGTCGATGTGATCGTGCAGGGCCCGAACGTGCAGGCATCGCCGAGCGCCAAGGTGGCGGATGACGCACCGATGGTCTTCGCAGCCGCCGCGGTCGTCGCGCCTGCCGCCGACGTCTCCACATTCGCAGCCTCGAACGCCGGTGAGTTCACCTACTACGCGGTCTCCGACGTGACGAGCGTCGACCCGAGCAGCGGACCGACGAGCGGTGGCACGACAGTGACGATCAGCGGCCGGTGCTTCACCGGAGCTACGCAGGTGCTGTTCGGCTCGACCGCGGCGACCAGCTACACGGTGGTCAACGACACGACGATCACGGCGGTGACCCCGGCCGGATCGGGCACGGTGGACGTGACAGTCGTCGGTGCCGGTGACTGTGGGACATCCACTCTGCCTGGTGCGTTCAGCTACCTGACCCCGGTGCAGGCGCTGGCCGCGACGGGCGGGCTGCAGTGGCTCGGGTCGGGCATCCTGACGGCCCTCGGGATCGTCGCCGCCGGCATCGCCCTGCTGGTGATGCGCCGCCGCCGCACGGAGTGAGTGTGAGGAGTTGGGGATGGGTGGTCGCGCCCATCCCCAACCCTCCATCCACTGTCGTACGCCCCTATTACCATTGAGCCGTGGTCACCGCCCTATACCGCCGATATCGGCCAGAGACGTTCGCCGAGATGATCGGCCAGTCGCAGGTGACCGAGCCCCTGATGACGGCCCTGCGCACCAACCGGGTGAACCACGCCTATCTCTTCAGCGGTCCCCGAGGGTGCGGCAAGACCACGAGTGCGCGCATCCTGGCCCGCTGCCTGAACTGCGTGGAGGGCCCGACCGACACACCGTGCGGCAAGTGCGAGAGCTGTGTCGAGCTCGGCCGCGGTGGGCAGGGTTCGCTCGACGTCGTGGAGATCGACGCGGCAAGCCACAACGGTGTCGACGATGCGCGCGACATCCGCGAGCGTGCCATCTTCGCGCCCGCGCGTGACCGCTACAAGATCTTCATCCTCGACGAGGCGCACATGGTGACGCCGCAGGGCTTCAATGCCTTGCTCAAGATCGTGGAGGAACCGCCGGAGCACGTGAAGTTCATCTTCGCGACGACCGAGCCCGACAAGGTGATCGGCACCATCCGCTCCCGCACGCACCACTATCCGTTCCGGCTCGTGCCGCCCGCGCAGATGCTCGACTACGTGCAGCAGCTCTGCGAGAGCGAGGGCATGTCGGTCGCGCCCGGCGTGCTGCCGCTCGTGGTCCGAGCGGGTGGAGGGTCGCCGCGCGACACGCTGTCCCTGCTCGACCAGCTCATCGCCGGCTCAGAGGGCGACTCCATCGAGTACGAGCGCGCCGTTGCACTGCTCGGTTACACCCATGCGGCCCTGCTCGACGAGGTCGTCGATGCGATCGGTGCGGAGGATGCCGCCTCAGCGTTCGCCGCCGTCGACCGGGTCATCCAGACCGGGCAGGACCCGAGACGCTTCGTCGAAGACCTGCTGGAGCGCCTGCGCGATCTCATCATCGTGGCCGCCACCTCGCCGGATGCCGCGGCGGCGGTGCTGCGCGGCACCCCCCAGGAGGAGCTGGACCGCATGTCGGTGCAGGCGTCCGCCTACGGGTCGGCCGAGCTGTCCCGATGCGCGGACATCGCGAACGCGGCGTTGACCGAGATGACCGGTGCGACTTCGCCGAGGCTGCACCTGGAGCTGATGATCGCGCGCATGCTCGTGCCCGCCTCCGACGCGACGGACCGAGGTGCGCTCGCGCGCGTCGAGCGACTCGAGCGCCGGGTCGGCGTCGAGGGCGTGTCGTCGGCGCCCGCGGGGACGGCGGCACAGGCTTCCAGGCCGGCCGCCGCGGTTCGGGAGGCGCCGAGCGCGGCCTTCCGAGAGGCGCCGAGCCCGGCTCCTGCACCCGCTTCGGAGCGAGTCGCGGCGTCGGCGTCGCCGCGTGAGAACG
>JBQCJQ010000057.1:0-3584 GCA_051952615.1 Humibacter sp. | reverse complement strand
CCACACCCATGTCGCGAGCACCGACCGAGTTCTGGCTGGCGATCGTGAGGGTCTGCATCAGCTGGCCGAGGCCGAGACCGATGAGGAGCATCGCGCCTGCGATGAACCAGTAGGAGCCGTCGTACTTCAGGAAGGTCAGCCAGAAGAATCCGCCGGAGAGCAGCAGCGTTCCGATGATCGGGAACTGCCGGTAGCGGCCGGTACGGGAGATGATCTGACCACTCACGATCGAGGAGATCATGAGTCCGAGGATCATCGGCAGCAGCTGAAGACCGCTCTCCGTCGGCGTCGAGCCGAGCACCAGCTGCAGGTAGAGCGGCAGGGTCAGCATCGCGCCGAACATGCCGAAACCGACCAGAACACCGATGATCGTCGCCATCGAGAACGTGCTCGAACGGAACAGCTTGAGCGGGATGAGCGCGTCATCCTTCATCAGCATCTCGACGATGATGAACGCCAGCACGCCGACGCCGCCGATCACGTAGCAGGCGATCGAGCCTGCGCTGGTCCAGCCCCAGGTCTGACCCTGCTCGGCCACGAGCAGGAGCGGCACGAGCGCGACGATGACGGCGGTCGCACCCCACCAGTCGATGCGCACCGAGTGATGGTCGTGCCTCGGGATGTGCAGGAACATCAGCACGATGATCAGCGCGACGATGCCGATCGGCACGTTGATGAGGAACACCCAGCGCCATCCGGGGATGAACAGAATCTGGTTCGCCCCTGCGAAGAGCCCGCCGATCAGGGGGCCGGCGACGCTCGAAATACCGAAGACGGCAAGGAAGTACCCCTGGTATTTCGCTCTCTCCCGTGGAGCGAGGATGTCGCCCATGATCGCCAGAGGCATCGACATCAGACCACCGGCGCCGAGGCCCTGGATGGCTCGGAACGCGGCGAGCTCGATCATCGACGTCGAGAACGAGGCCAGGATCGACCCGATGACGAAGATGACGATGGCGATGATGAACAGCGGGCGCCTGCCGAAGATGTCGGACAGCTTGCCGTAGATCGGCGTCGAGATCGTCGAGACGATCAGGTATGCGGTGGTGACCCAGGCCTGCTGGCTGAGGCCGTGCAGGTCATCCCCGATGGTGCGGATGGCCGTCCCGACGACGGTCTGGTCGAGAGCGGAGAGGAACATTCCCGCCATCAGACCGAAGATCACGAACAGGATCTGACGGTGGGTCATGATGGGGGTTTTGGGCGCGGACGGTGCCGACGCTGAGGTGGCGGCTTCTGACATGAATCCCCGTGAGTTCTGAGATGAGGAGAGCGGAGACAAGCCGAACGACCTGGTTTCCGCCGTCGTTGGCTGGTGAAGGGAAAATTGCGGAGACTGCAAATTTACACCCGCATGGTTGCAGCGGCTAACGATCTCACGAGATCCGAACGAGTAGTTCGCCCCCGGCGAACGGATGCTCGTGCGAGCAGGCGGCAGCCCCGGCCCCTGGCGCATCCGGGCGCGCGTCCAGGCGTCCCCTCATCCCATCACTGGAGATTCTCATGTTCTCCACATACCGTTTCAGGGTCATGACTGATTCGGGCCGTCCCCTTCTGCAGCCCTCTCGGCGTCAACTGCTCGTCGCGGGTCTCAGCACCGCATCGGTGCTTCTGCTGGCAGGTTGCTCCGCTCCCGCGGCGGACGAAGCCCGCAATGTCGTCACCCCGAAGGCGACGCCCACCCCGCAGAAGCCCGTGCTTTCCGCGGTGTCGCCGGCGCAGGCATCCGTCGTCGGCCAACAGGTGACGATCACCGGCACCGGCCTTGCCGACGTGGCACAGGTGAGCTTCGGCACCGTGACCGTTCCGGTCACCTCGGCGAACGCCACCACTGTCGTCGTTGCCGCTCCTGCCGCGTCGAACTACCAGCCGGCGACGGTGGATGTCACGCTGCTCGGCCACGACGGTGCAGCACTCGCCGCGAAGCCCCAGGCGCTGCAGTACGTGGTCTCGGCGGGTGTGGGCGCACAGATGCAGTACGCCCTCCAGCACTGGAACAACTACAACACCGCCGAATACGGTGACCTCAACCCGGTGGGTGGCGACTGCGCCAATTTCGTGAGCCAGACCCTGGTCGCTCGCGGGTGGACGATGAACGACGAGTGGTACAACCACAACGCGGCCGCACAGTGGGGCGCGCCGTGGGGGTACGTGCCGGCGATGGATGCCTACTTCGCCGACAGCGCCGACGAGCTCGGCCTCGAGAAGCTCAGCTTCAGCCAGGCCGACCGCGCGAAGCTCGCGCTGGGCGACGTCGGCATCTTCTACTGGGGCGACGACACCGTCGAGGACCACACCGAGGTGGTCGACAAGATCGAGCTGGTCAACGGCCAGTACAAGATCTCGCTCGCGAGCCACAACGACGACTTCGCGTACCGCGACCTCGACGAGACGATCACGGTGACGCACCCGGGCTCGACCGGGCACTTCTGGCACCTGACCCGCTGATTCTCCCGGCACGCGATTCGCTCGGCGATCGCAAAGAACCCGTCCCGTAGCGTCGAAGGCGTGATCGCGCGCAGACGGACCCTGGTGTCGAAACCGAGGCGGGGCATCCGCGGACGGTTGGCATCCGTGCTCTCGCTGGTCGCGGTGCTCGCGCTCGCGGGATGTGCAGCCTCGCCGCCTCCACTGCCGACACCGATCCAGAATCAGCTCGACTACGCCAAGGCGCATTGGAACCACTACAACACGAAGGTCTACGGCGATCTCAACCCGGTCGGCGGCGACTGCGCCAACTTCGTGAGCCAGACCCTCATCGCCCGCGGTTGGAAGATGAACGACCAGTGGTACAACCACGACGCCGCGGCCGACTGGAGTCCCGCTTGGGGATACGTGCCCTCGATGGACGACTACTTCCGCGCCAACGCGAAGTCGCTCGGGCTGACGGAGTACCCGCTCGACAAGCGGTCGAAGATCGCGGTCGGCGACATCGTCATGTTCGACTGGGAGAACAACGGGATCCTCGATCACGTGGAGATCGTGAGCAAGGTGATCGACACCACCGTCAACGGCAAGAAGCACATCGAGATCAAGATGGCCGGCCACAATCGGGACTCGATGTACCGCGACCTCGATTACGTGCTCACGAAGCTCTACCCGCACGCCTCCGGCCATTTCTGGCACGTCGCGCTGCCGCCTACTTCGTCGCCCACCCCGTCGAGGTGACCCACACCGCGGCGCCAGCGCTGGACCCGGCCACGGTAATCGTCCTGCCTGCGGTCGGCGACTCGGTCGTGGGCTTTACTGGTCGCTGCCGTCGACACCAAAGGTGCGGCGGAACAGGGTGCGGACATCGCCCTCGAGTCCCTCGACCTTGCGCTCGACGCTCTCCAGCCGACGGTCAAGCCCGTCGAGCCGCGAACCCATCGCATCGAACTTCGCGCTGAACTTCGCATCCATCGCTTCGAACCGGTGGCTCATCTCGGTGCGGAGTCCGCCGATTTCGGTGTGGAGTACGCGGATGAACATGGTGGACATGAGCGTCATCATGCCGAACACGGCGACGAGGAGCGTGCCGATCACGGTCCAGGTCTGGGCTTCGGTCAAGGTGAACACCTCCTCATCTTCTCGCTGATGTCTCG
>JBQCJQ010000056.1:0-6709 GCA_051952615.1 Humibacter sp. | reverse complement strand
GCGATGCCCATCAGCGCCCAGTTCAGCCAGAAGATCCAGTCGCCGACGATCGTCCAGAGGGGTGCAAGGGCGAAGGAGATCGCGACGGCCTGCGCGACCGTCTTGAGCTTGCCTCCGCTGCCGGCGGGCACGACGTTGCCGCGGGAGAGCTCCACCATGCGCCACACCGTGATGCCCACCTCGCGCACCACGATCACGATGGTGACCCACCACCACAGCTCGCCCAGGATCGAGAGGCACACCAAGGCGCCGGACGTGAGCAGCTTGTCGGCGATGGGGTCGAGGATCTTGCCGAGGTCGGTGACCAGTCCCCGCCTACGGGCGATCGCGCCGTCGACGCCGTCCGTCGCGATCGCGATGATGAAGATGGCGGTGGCGATCCAGCGCATCACGCCGTCGTCTCCGCCGTCGGCCAGGAGCAGCCAGAAGAACACGGGCGCGAGGATGATGCGCACGACCGTGATGATGTTCGGCAGATTGAAGTTGCCTGGCGCGGTCGATGCGGATGCCTGGCCGGAGTCGGTCATGCGATCAGCCTACGGTCCGCGACTGTTCGCGGTGTCGAGCCCGGAGAGGTCAGTCTCGGCCGGTGAGGCCCCAGGCGTCCTCGTCGGAGTCGCCGTCGACCTCCTCGAGGTCGTCGTAGCGCGAGCCGACCGGGTCGCCGTCGTAGCGATCGTCGCCCTCGCGCTGAGACGGAGCCTGGGCGGGAGACTGCGAGACCGATGGCTGTGCCTGCTGCTGACTCGGTGCGGGCGCTTGTCCGCCGGTATCACCACCGCGCAGCCGGGCGAGCACCTGCGGAAGCTGCTCGGGCGTGGCGAGGACGTCTCGTGCTTTCGAGCCCTCCGACGGTCCGACGATGTCGCGGGACTCGAGCAGGTCCATCAGACGACCGGCCTTCGCGAAGCCGACGCGAAGCTTGCGCTGCAACATCGACGTCGAGCCGAACTGGCTCGAGATGACGAGCTCGGCTGCGGCCAGCAGCAGGTCGAGGTCGTCGCCGATGTCGGAGTCGATCTGCTTCTTCTCCGGCCCGGCGGCGACATCCTGCCGGTACTCGGGACGGGCCTGTGCCGTCACGTGCTCGACGACGCGCTGGATCTCGCTCTCGGCCACCCACGCGCCCTGCACACGGATCGGCTTCGAGGCGCCCATCGGCAGGAACAGGCCGTCACCCTGCCCGATCAGCTTGTCGGCGCCGGGCTGGTCGAGGATGACGCGCGAGTCCGTGACGCTCGTGACGGCGAACGCCAGCCTGGACGGCACGTTCTCCTTGATGAGCCCGGTGACGACATCCACCGACGGTCGCTGCGTCGCCAGCACGAGATGGATGCCCGACGCACGCGCCAGCTGCGTGATGCGCACGATCGAGTCCTCGACGTCGCGCGGCGCCACCATCATGAGGTCGGCGAGCTCGTCGACCACGACTAGCAGGTAGGGGTACGGCTTGAGCTTGCGCTCGCTTCCCTCCGGCAGCACGATCTCGTCGTTGCGCACCGCCTTGTTGAAGTCGTCGATGTGGCGGAAGCCGAAGCTGGCCAGATCGTCGTACCGCATGTCCATCTCTTTGACGACCCACTGAAGGGCCTCCGCGGCCTTCTTCGGGCTCGTGATGATGGGGGTGATGAGATGCGGAACCCCCGCGTATGCCGCGAGCTCCACGCGCTTCGGGTCGACGAGCACCATGCGCACGTCGCTCGGCTTCGCGCGCATCAGGAGGCTCGTGATCATCGAGTTCACGAAGCTCGACTTGCCGGAGCCCGTCGAACCGGCGACCAGCAGGTGGGGCATCTTCGCCAGATTGGCGACGACGAACCCGCCGCCGACATCCTTTCCGACGCCGATCGTCATCGGGTGGTGGCTGCTCGTCGCCGCGGACGATCGCAGGACGTCTCCCAGCGAGACGATCTCGCGGTCGGCGTTCGGGATCTCGACACCGATCGCGCTCTTGCCAGGGATGGGCGAGAGGATGCGCACCTCATTGGACGCCACGGCGTACGCAAGGTTCTTGCTCAGAGCCGTGACGCGCTCGACCTTCACACCCGGTCCGAGCTCGATCTCGTACTGCGTCACTGTCGGGCCGCGCGAGAATCCGGTCACCCGTGCGTCGACCTGGAACTGATCGAGCACCGAGGTGATCGCCGCGACCACCTCGTCGTTGGCCGCCGAACGCGTTTTCGCCGGGGTCCCTGCCGCGAGCGTCGACGCAGCGGGAAGCACGTAGGGCGCGTCGGGAACACCGTCGAGAGGCGTCGCCGCCGCGATGGCGGCCTCGTCGAAGTCGTCGTCGGAGAGCGCACCGAATCCGGGCAGAACGGTGGTCACCGTGTCGGGGCGCAGCCCGGTCGAGCTCTTGCCTGCGCCGTCACCCGCGAAGCGATTGACGGCGTTCTCGGCGTCGCGCAGGTCGGCGAGCACTTCGGTCTTGTAGTCCTGCGGCGCCGGCTCGAGCGCCGTGTCGAAGCTGCCCGTCGACGAGGTGTCGATCCCCAGCACCTCTGTGAACGACGGACCGCTCTCCTCGAACTCCGGGTCGACCTCGCGGCCGCTCTTGTTGCGGCGCCACCACGGCAGGTTCTGCGGGGCGACCTCCTCGTCGGAGTCATCCGCTTCGGGCTCCGCCGCCTTGCCGCGACGCGGCTTCGACGGCTGCTCGGCGGCATCTTTCTCTGCGCCGTCCTGCTCCTCGCCGTCGGGCCGCTGCGCGCCGAACAGGTAGGAGTAGAGCTCGCCGAGTCGTCGGCCGATGCGGTTCGGCGGAGTCTTCGTGATGATCAGCACGCTGAGCAGCAGGACGAGGATGACGATGGCCGCCGCGCCGTACGGCGTGGCGAGGGCGACGAGCGGTGCACCGGCCATCCAGCCGATCACGCCTCCCGCCTTGGCAAGCTGTTCCATGCCGTCTGCCGGCTCCGGCCGCGACGAGAAGATCTCGCAAAGGGCGGAGACCGTGACGAGGAGCAGGGCGAGGCCGATGCCGATGCGCGTGTTGTCGTGCACCGACGAGGGATGACGGAACAGCCAGATCGCCAGAAGTAGCATCACGACGGGAAGCGCGAACGCCACCCGTCCGAACAGGCCGCCGAACGTCCAGACGTCGAGCTGCTGGGCGACCGGGTTGTCGATCAGGAACCATTCGACGATGGCGCCTGCGACGGCAAGCAGCACGATGAAGAACGGGAGGCCGTCGCGCCGCTCATCCTTCTCGAGCTTCTCGGGCCCGAACGCCCTCGCCGCGCCGCCGACCAGGTGGGCGAGGCCGAGCCAGGCACGGGAGAAAACCCCACGCTCCGGTCCGGCCGCCGGGAGCACCTTCGTCTTCTGCGTCGCTGTGCGTTTCGACGGCGCGCGCGACGCCGACGTGCTGCGCGCGCGCGGCGTCGACTTGGTGCTCGTGGCCATGCTCTCAACGGTAATGGCGACGACCGTCAACGCTGCGGAGCGCCTGCGGGTGTCTCCCAGATGTGGGTGGGGCGGTGACGGACTAAGCCTCGATGACCAGCGGGACGATCATCGGGCGGCGACGATAGCTGGTGTTCACCCAGCGACCGACGGTGCGGCGCACGATCTGGCTCAAGGCGTGGGCGTCTCGCACCCCGTTGTGAGACGCATCCGCGAGCGCGGACGCGATCTTCGGCTTCACGTCGTCGAACACCGCGTCGTCCTCCGCGAATCCCTTGGCGTGGATCTCGGGGCCGGAGATGATGCGGCCCGTTGCGGCCTCGACCACGACGATGATCGAGATGAACCCTTCTTCGCCGAGGATCCTGCGGTCCTTGAGGTCGGCGTCCGTGATCTCGCCGACGCTCGAGCCGTCCACGTAGACGAAGCCGAGGTCGAGTTGTCCGACGACCTTCGCCACGCCTTCGCGCAGGTCGATCACCGTGCCGTCCTCGGCGAGGATGGTGCGCTCCTCCGGCACCCCGGTGTCTTGCGCGAGCTTGGCGTTGGCCACCAGGTGGCGGTACTCGCCGTGCACGGGCATGACGTTGCGCGGCTTCAGGATGTTGTAGCAGTACAGCAGCTCGCCCGCCGCGGCGTGGCCGGAGACGTGCACCTTCGCGTTGCCCTTGTGCACCACCGTCGCGCCGAGCTTCGTGAGTCCGTCGATCACCCGGTACACCGCGTTCTCGTTGCCGGGGATGAGGCTCGACGCGAGGATGACCGTGTCTCCCTGACCGATCTCGATCTGGTGATCGAGATTGGCCATGCGCGCGAGTACCGCCATCGGCTCGCCCTGCGAACCGGTCGACATGTACACGATCTGGTCGTCCGGAAGGTCGGCGGCCTTCTTGTAGTCGATCAGCACGCCGTCCGGCACCTTGAGGTAGCCGAGCTCGGCCGCGATGGTCATGTTGCGCACCATCGAGCGTCCGAGGAGCGCGACGCGACGGCCGTTCGCAGCTGCCGCGTGAAGCACCTGCTGCACGCGATGCACGTGGCTCGAGAAGCTGGCGACGATCACGCGGCGCGGAGCCCTGGCGATCACACTGTCGAGCACCGGGCCGATCGAGCGCTCCAGCGGAGTGAAACCGGGCACGTCGGCATTGGTCGAGTCGACCAAGAAGAGGTCGACTCCTGCCTCGCCGAGCCGCGCGAACGCACGCAGGTCGGTGATGCGGTCGTCGAGCGGCAGCTGGTCCATCTTGAAGTCACCGGTGTGCAGCACCTCCCTGGCGGCCGTGCTGATGGCCTCGGCGAGGGTGTCCGGGATCGAGTGGTTGACCGCGACGAACTCGAGCGCGAAGGTGCCGAGCTGCTCGTGCTGACCCTCCTTCACGGTGAGCGTGTACGGCTGGATGCGGTGCTCCTTGAGCTTCGCCTCGACCAGCGCGAGGGTCAGGCTCGATCCGATCAGTGGGATGTCGGCGCGCAGCTTGAGAAGGTAGGGCACGGCGCCGATGTGGTCTTCGTGTCCGTGCGTGAGCACGACGCCGACGACGTCGTCGAGACGGTCGCGCACCGGGGCGAAGTCGGGCAGGATCAGGTCGACGCCCGGCTGGTCCTGCTCGGGAAAGAGCACACCGCAGTCGACGATGAGGATCTTGCCGTCGATCTCGAAGACCGTCATGTTCCGGCCGACCTCACCGAGCCCGCCGGTGGGGATGATGCGCAGTGTGCCAGCTTCAAGTGCGGGCGGATCGTATACCGACGCGGGCATATGCCGTGCCTCCAGTGTTTCTGTGCTGTTGCTTCGTGGCCGTTCGGGTGACGCGGTCAGCGCGTTGTGCCCGCGACCTTGGGGAGCGCTCCCCCCGCAGCGGCGTTGCGGTCGGGTCTGAAGTTGGTGAGGTCGAGGCCGTCGATGTCGCGCACGAGGTCGAGGTCGCCTTCGATCTGCGCCGCCTCGAAGTCCTCCGGGCCGACGAGCGGGAGTCGCACGCGTGGACTGCCGATACGGCCGAGGCCGTGCAGGATGTACTTGGTCGCCACCGTGCCGGGAACGTGCGTCATGACGGCCCGTGCCAACGGCTCGAGCTTCTTGTGCACGGCGGTCGCCGTCGCGAGGTCTCCGCTGTTGACGGCGTCGATGATCTGGCGGTACGGGCGAGGTGCGATGTTCGCCGTCACGCCGATGAGCCCGCTCGCACCGATCGCCAACTCAGGCAGCACGTATTCGTCGGCACCGGAGAAGTAGAGCAGGTCGGTGTTGTTCAGCACCCTGGAGACCTCGGCGAGATCGCACTTGGCGTCCTTGACGGCGAGGATGTTCGGGTGCTTCGCCGCGCGCAGGATGGTGTCGTACTTGATCGGCACCCCGGTACGGCCCGGGATGTCGTAGAGGATGACGGGCAGATCGGTGGCGTCCGCGATCAGCCGGAAATGGGTGAGGATGCCCGCCTGCGTCGGCTTGTTGTAGTAGGGCGTGACGATCATCACGCCGTCGGCGCCCGCCTTCTCGCTCGCCCGGTAGAGCTGGATGGCGTGGGCCGTCTCGTTGGAGCCGCCGCCCTGGATCACCTTGGCGCGACCTCCCGCGACCTCCAGCGCGACCTCCACCAGCCGGAGCTTCTCGGGGTCGGTGAGGGTCGAGGTTTCCCCCGTGGTCCCGGAGACCACGATTCCGTCCGCGCCGCCCGTGATCACATCGTCGATGTGCTTCTCGACACCGGGCCAATCCACTTCGCCGTCTGCGGTGAACGGGGTCACCAAGGCGACGAGAACCTGGCCGAAGGGGTTGTCTGAGTTGGGCATTTCATCAGGCTATCGTGGCTCCACCCGTAGGCGCCTGAATCCCGTTCGGGAACCCCACGTCGGGCATCCGCGCGCGGTCCTCACTCCGACTCGGCGCGTCACGCTACGTCATACATCGTCGCGGCCGCCTCGCGCGGCATACCGTGTCACCAACCATGAACCCGCTGATCGCTGCCGCCATCATCGTCTCGCTCGTGCTCGTCACGACGGTCGTCGGTGTCGTCTGGCGCGCTCGCACGGGCCGGGTGCGTCACGCTTCCGGACCGGTGGTCACCGCCGCGAAGCTGCACACGGATGCTCCACTCGGCACGGCCGCAACGATCGTACAGTTCTCCACCGAGTACTGTGGCCCCTGCCGCATCGCTGAGCGCGTGCTGACGGGCGTGGCAGCGGAACGCGATGGCGTGGCCTACATCGAGGTGGACCTCACCGCCCATCCCGAGGCCGCCACCGAGTTCGGGGTCATGCAGACGCCCACGATCCTGCTGCTGAACGCGGCCGGCGGCATCCG
>JBQCJQ010000055.1:0-5212 GCA_051952615.1 Humibacter sp. | reverse complement strand
CCGCCGTCACCAGGTACGTCAGGTTCGAGTGGCCGTCACCCACTCGGGATGCCGAGAGCGGGGCATCCGCCTCGACCAGGCCGCGCTCGGCGAGGAACGCGCCGAGCCTCGCCAGCGACGCCTCGGTGATGCCGGTCGGAAGCGCCTCCGTCACGGTTTCGCGCCAACGGGACGTTCCGAGTCTCGACCGAAGGAACGGTCGAAGTAGTCGGATGGCCACTCGCACTCGTACTGGCCGCACGCCTTCTCGCCGTCGAGCGTCGCGGAGACTGCGGCCTCGAGGACGATCGTGCCGCTGCGGGCATCGGGAAGCTCGAGCATTCCGAACGACTCCAGTCGCACGTGCAGCTCCCGGCCGTCGACGTCGACCACCACCGCGTCCAGCAGCCGCTGCCCGCCGTCGTCGCCGAAGGTCGCCTCGCCGACGTCGATGAACGAGACGGGCGAGAGCTCATCGTCGCGCAGCACGTACCCGCCGAAACCCCAGGTGCCCCGGGCGATCCAGATCCAGCCGTTCACGACGAGCCGGCCGTCGGACGTGTACGCGACGAACCACTTCCAGTGCTGCGGCGCGCTCCAGTCGCGAGGACCCCACGAGTGGTCGCGGTGTCCGATCGTGTCCAACGGGATGACCCGCCGTTCCGACTTCTCGTCGGGCGACGACAGCCGCAGCTCACCGGTCACCCGTCCGGTCTGCTCCATGCGATTGGCGGCGAACCAGACCGGCAGGCCGTCCGGGTTGTCGTGGAACGTGAAGGCGTCATGCAGCGCGTCGAACCGGAGGTCGAGCTCCACGCCCGCGCGTCGCACGGTCAACGAGGCCGTGCGGAGGTCCTGGCCCTGTCGAAGGTGCAGACCGTCGACCTCGGCGTCGTCGAGGTCACCGCCGATGGTGCCGGAGCCCGTGGCGTACGCGATCGGGGCATCCGCACCCTCGCCCCAGACGGCGACGTGATAACCGGCACGACCCGAGCCGCTCAGGAACAGGTAGACCTGCACGGCGAGCCGCTGCTCGGGCAGCGTGACCTGCCAGAACAGGCTGTCGCGGGCCTTTCCACCCGGTTCGGCGGGTGGATGCCTGAGGTCGTCCTCGGGACGCAGCGCGGTCTCCGTGCTCACGGCTCCACCACCTCCGATGCCAGTGCCGCGCGGTACGACGCCAGCTCGTCGGCCACCAGCACGCGACGTTTGCCGATGGTCCGCGCCCCACCCTCGCCTCGGCCGCGCCGGGAGGCGATCAGCTCGCGCCCGAGCGCCTCGGCGGCATCCTGCAGCTCCTCGCTCGGAACGACGCGCTGCACCAGCCCGCGCTCGAGCGCCTCCCGCGAAGACACCAGGCGCCCGGTGAACGCCAGTTCTGCGGCGAAACCCGGCCCGACGAGACGGGACAGCATCCACGAGGTGCCCAGCTCGCCGACCGAGAAACCCACCTTCACGAAGGCGCAGGACAACTTCGCATGCTCGGCAGCAATCCGGATGTCCGCGGCGAGCGCCAGCGACAACCCGCCGCCGGTCGCCGCACCGTTCACCGCGGCGATCACGGGGATCGGCATTCTGTGCACGTGACCGATCGCTCCCGATGCGGAGTCCTCGACGTCGAGGAACTGCGGAACGGTCAGTTCGAGCAGTCCGCCCAGCTCTGCGAGGTCGTAGCCGGCGCTGAACGCCCGCGTGCCCTCTCCGGTGACGATCAGAGCCTCCGCTCCGGATGCTTGTACCTGGCCGAGCGCCGCGTCGAGGTCGGCGAAGAACGCGGGCGTCATCGAGTTCATGCGCTCCTCGCGCGTGATGGTCAGCCGCGCCAGCCCGTCGCCGAGGTCATCCACGCAGAGTGACGGAGTCACGAAGACCTGTGCGCTCATCGGTTCGCGAACTCCGCCGGGCGCTTCTCGAGGAACGCCGCGAGCGCCTCCGCCATGTCGTCGGTGCGCGTCAGCAGCGTCTGTCCGCGATTTTCCAGCTCGAGCGCCGCCGCGTAGCTCGGGACCTCGAGGTTGGCCTGCAGCGCCCGCTTGGAGAGCCGCACGCCGGCGGGCGAGTTGGCCGCGATCTGTTCGGCCAGGTCGAGTGCGGCGCTTAGCACGTCGCCGTCGACCACGCTGTTCACGAGCCCCAGCGCCGCGGACTCTTCTGCGCGCACCGTGCGTCCGGTGTAGGCGATCTCGGCCGCCGCTCCCGGGCCGATGAGGCGAGGCAGCAGCCACGAGACGCCCAGGTCGCCGGCGGAGAGGCCGATCTTCGTGAACGACGCGGTGAACGACGCGCTCGGAGAGGCAAGGCGGATGTCCGCAGCCAGTGCCAGCGACAGCCCGCCGCCGGCTGCTGCACCGTTCACCGCGGCGATCACGGGCACGCGCAGCTCACGCACCGCGAGGAGAGCACGCATCGCGAGCTCCTGACGGTCGAGCATCCCTTGCGGCGTGAGGTCGGGGAGCCCCTTCGCATCGGCGAGGTCGTACCCGGAACAGAAGCCTCGGCCGGCACCGGTGATGACCACCACGCGCACCGAGGCGTCACGGCCCAGCTCGCGCGCCTCGCGCTCCAGGTCGAGGAACATCGCCTCGGTGAGGGCGTTCAGCGTCTGCGGGCGGTTGAGCGTGACGACCGCGACGTGATCGCGCGGTCGGGTGACGATCAGTGCTTGGTCCGAAGGTGCCTGGTCGGTCATGAGTTCCCCATTTCTGCCCAGGGCAGGGCTGATGCGCCGCCGGGCTGCGGTGTCATTCGTCGGCTGCGACGGGCGGGTCGACGGTGTCGCCGACACGCTCGGGCATGACGACCACCTGTGCCGCGTAGTCGAGCCCCGCACCGAAGCCGAACTGCAGCGCGTACTGACCGCCGTGCGCCTTGCCCTCGCGCAGGAGACGTTCGGTCGCGAGCGGAACGGATGCCCCTGATGTGTTGCCCGTCTCGACGATGTCGCGTGCGACGACGACGTCGTCGCGGAGCCCGATGCGCTCGTGAAGGCTCTCGATGATGCGCAGGTTGGCCTGGTGCGGAATGAAGACGTCGATGTCGGCGGGAGTGAGCCCCGCTCCCGCGATCGCCCGAGCCGCGATGTCGGGCATCGCTGAGATGACCCAGCGGAACACCGAAGGCCCCTCCTGGTAGGCGGTTGGCCACTCGACGGTGCCGGGCTCGGCGTACTTGTAGTCGATCCAGGGGTGCGTCATGGTGATGACGTCGGCGAGGGAGCCGTCCGACCCCCAGATCGTCGGGCCGATGCCGGGCGTCTCGGACGGCCCGACCACCGCGGCGCCCGCGCCGTCTCCGATGATGAACGAGAGGCTCCGGTCCGTGGGATCGCCGTAGTCGCTGAGCTTCTCCGCATCGATCACCATGACGTGCCGGGCGAGTCCCGAGCGGATCATCGCGTCAGCCTGGCCGATGCCGTAGCAGTAGCCGGCACACCCGGCGTTGACGTCGTAGGCCGCGGCGTCCGGGATGCCCAGCCGGGTGGCCACCTGCGGCGCCATGCCGGGTGTCGGCTGCATCCACGAGACTGTCGACACGATGACGGCATCGATCTGCGCGGGGTCGACTCCCGAGGCATCCAGCGCGGATCGGCCGGCGCCCTCTGCGAGGTCTTCGACGCGAACCTCTCGCGGAGCCCGCCGGCGGGTCACGATGCCTGTGCGACGCTGGATCCACTCGTCGGAGCTGTTGATCGGTCCGACGAGATCGTCATTCGGAACGACGAGTTCGCCGCGCACCCCACCGACACTGATGATGCGAGACGAGCCGGTGGACGCTGCGGAGAGAAGAGCTGGCGACACGGCTTCGAGTCTAGGCCGGGGACGTCTCGCCGGCCGCGGCGCCCGCGAGCCGCCCGTCTCGATACCGGGGCACCCGCAACTCCGCCGTGCGGCCGAGCGCACGCACGTGGTATTCGGTCTGAGCCAGGGCCGACCCGAGCGCGTAGTCGTGCAGGGCGTCGAAGCCGCCCCGCCAGCGCACGGCGTGTGCGAGCTCCCACAGGCTCGGCTCGCCCAGCCGATCGAGCGCCGCGGCGACCTCTTCGGTGCGCTGCCGGTGGTGTGCTGCGAGCTTTCCCGCCCTCGCCGGAAGATCCTCGATCGGACCCCCGTGTCCCGGCAGCCCGAGCACGTCGCCGAGCTCCAGCACGCGCTCGATCGAGGCGAGGTAGTCGGTGAGCGGGTTGGTCTCGCTGAAGCCGCCGAGCCCGAGCCCAGGACGGATGCCCTCCAGCACGTGGTCGCCGCAGAAGAGGAGTCCGGCATCCCTGTCGACGAAGCACAGATGTCCGCTCGTGTGGCCTGGAGTGTGCAGGGCCTCGATGTGACGGCCCGCTATCGGCAACATGGCCCCGTCACCGATCGCCTCGGCCTCGCCCGCGTGGGAGAAGGGCCGGTTGGTCCAGCGAAGCTCGAGCTCCGCGCGACGCTCGGGCGGCACCCCCCAGGTCGCGTAGGCGTCGACCGCCAGCCGCGGCCCCTCGTGCATGGCCCGAAGCTCCGGCTCGTGCACGAGCATGCGTGCGCCGGTGTTCGCCGCGAGAGAGGCGGCCAGGCCGAGATGGTCGATGTGAAGGTGCGTTCCGGTGACTGTCGCCAGCCTCGAGTCGCCGAAATAGCTGAGGTCTGCGAGCAGCTGGGCAAGGTTGTGCACCGTGTTCCAGCCGGGATCGATGACGGTGAGCATCCCGTCGCCGCCCTCGATGAGGTAGCCGGTGGAGTCCGGTCCGCCGGGGAACTCCTCGAATCGGCTCGGGAACGACCAGATGCCGTCGGCGAGCGGCTTCAGCCGCGAGTGCGAGCCGCCTCCTGCCGTTCCGCTTCGCTTCTGAACCACCCTCCGAGCCTATTGGGGGAGGACGGAGAGCGAATGCCGATCGACGCAACTCGTTAGCGAGGCTAATTTGTTATGCTAAAGACCATGATGTCGATGCCCACTCCCGTCGCCAAGCGCCTTAGCACCCACGAGCTCTCTTCAGAGCTGCGGATCGCTGTCGCGCGGCTGTCGCGGCGGGTGCGGGCCGAGCGCGCCGACGACGAGCTCAGCGACGGACAGTTCAGCGTGCTCGCCCTGCTGTTCCGCGAGGGTCCGAAGACGCTCGGCGAACTGAGCACTCACGAGCACGTCACTCCGCCGTCGATGAACCGCACGGTGAACCGGCTGGAGGCCGCCGGATATCTGGTGCGTCAGGCATCCACGGATGACCGCCGCAAGGTCTACTTCGTACCGACCGACA
>JBQCJQ010000054.1:0-4445 GCA_051952615.1 Humibacter sp. | reverse complement strand
AGCCCGCTCGCCAGTATGTCCAGGCTGTACGGCTACGACGTCGACGAGAGGCAGGCGATCGACACCGTTCTCGCGGTGCTCGACAGCCCGATCAGGTTCATCGACACCTCGAACGGCTACGGCGAGGACGGCACGGCCGAGCGCAGGATCGGCGCCGCACTGCTGGAGTACGGCGGCCTGCCTTCCGACGTCGTGCTCGCGACGAAGGTCGATCCGGACCCGGCCACCGGCGACTTCTCGGGCGCCCGCGTGACAGCGTCGCTGCGGGAAAGTCTCGACCGACTCGGTGTCGATCGGATTCCGTTGCTGCACCTTCACGACCCGGAGCGCATCACCTTCGAGCAGGCGATCGCCGACGACGGGCCGGTGGCAGCCATGGTCGCTCTGCGTGACGAGGGAGTCGTCGACCGCATCGGGGTCGCAGGAGGGCCGATCGGCCTTCTCCGGCGATATCTCGACACCGGAGTCTTCGACGTGGTTCTGAGCCACAACAGGTACACCCTGCTCGACCGCTCGGCGGATGGACTGTTCAAGACGGCCAAGGAGCGCGGCATCGGCGTGCTCAATGCGGCACCGTTCGGCGGCGGGATGCTCGCGAAGGGCCCCGCGGTGCAGCCCGGCTACGCATACGGCGCACGCGACGGTCGGGTGGCTGCCGCTGCGGCTGCAATGCAGGATGCCTGCGCTCGCCACGGCATCCCGCTGGTGGCCGCCGCGCTGCAGTTCTCCCTTCGCTCGACGCTGATCGACTCGACTGTGGTCGGCATCTCGACGCCGGATCGTGTCGATCAGACCCTCGAGAACGCGAGCGTCGACATCCCGCAGGAGCTCTGGAACGAGCTCGAGAGTCTCGCCCCTCCCGCCGACCTCTGGCTGGGCTGACCCCGCTGCGACTCCTGCTGAGTGCACCCAAGCAAGCCCTGTCTCACGGCAGACTGGTCGTTTGGGTGCGCTCAGCGATCTGAGCCCACCGCCTACGAAAGGACGACCCCATGACCACCACCGCACCGGTAGCCATCGCCCGCGTTCGCTCCGGCGGCGACATCCTGTGGGCCGTGCGCCGCGGGGAGGTGTATGCCGCTCTCGGCATGACCCTCAGCGAGCTGTTGCGCCTGCCGTCGGCGGATGCCCGAGCAGTCGTGGATGAGGCTACGCAGTCATCCGCGCTGCTCGTCGTCGACGCCGTGCTCGCCCCGATCGACGACGCGCAGGAGGTGTGGGCCGCTGGCGTCACCTACCTGCGCAGCCGTGACGGACGCATCGAAGAGGCGACGGATGGCTCGCCGTACGACCGCGTGTACGTCGCCGAACGTCCTGAGCTCTTCTTCAAGGCGACCGGTCGTCGCGTGGTGGCCGCGGGCGACGGGGTCGCCGTTCGGGCGGACTCCACCTGGGACGTGCCGGAGCCCGAGCTCGGTCTCGTGCTCGACGCCGCCGGCGACGTATTCGGTTACGTGCCGGGGAACGACGCCAGCAGCCGTTCGATCGAGGGCGAGAACCTGCTCTATCTGCCGCAGGCGAAGGTCTACACGGCGTCGTGCGCGCTCGGGCCGGAGATCGTGCCCGCGTGGCTCGTGCAGGCGCCCTTCCAGATCTCGATGGCGATCGCGCGCGACTCCGAGACAGTGTTCCAGGGCGCGACCTCGACGGATGCCATGGCCCGCTCGCTTCCCGACCTCGCCGACTGGCTGTTCCGCGGCCTGGACTTCCCCGACGGCGTCTTCCTGCTCACCGGCACCGGCGTCGTGCCCGGCGCGGACTTCACCCTCACTCCCGGCGACGAGGTCACGATCGAGATCGACGGCGTCGGCACCCTCACGAATCCGGTGATCAGCGTCGGCCGGTGAGTTCGGCCACAATAGACTCAGCAAACGTTTTCTGGCGCGGTTCAGCGCCATGGATGACCGAGCGGGCGACCCAGCAGGCGACACCGATGGAGGAGACGCGATGAGCGAGAGCACGACCGAGACGCAGCGAAACCCCGAGCTCGACGAGGTGATGGCGACAGCCGTCAAGGCCGCTCCCGTGCTGGCCGCGACCGCTCCGACGGAGCGTGCAGGGTGGCTGCGCGCGATCGCGGACGCCCTCGACGCCGACGCCGCGACGCTCGTGCCGCTCGCGATGCGCGAGAGCCACCTGCTCGAGCAGCGCCTCACCGGCGAGCTCGTGCGCACCACCTTCCAACTGCGACTCTTCGCCGAGCTGCTCGAGCGTGGCGCTTACCTCGAGGCCACGATCGACCACGCTGACCCGACCTGGGGCATGGGACCGCGTCCCGACCTGCGCCGCGTGATGCGCCCGCTCGGGGTCGCCGCGGTGTACGCCGCAAGCAATTTCCCGTTCGCATTCTCCGTTCCGGGCGGTGACACGGCGGCCGCGATCGCCGCCGGGTGCCCGGTCGTCGTGAAGGCTCACCCCGCGCATCCGGAGCTCTCGCGCGCGGTCGCCGAACGCATCGAGGACTCCCTCCGGGCATCCGGCGCTCCAGAAGGCACCTTCGCGCTCGTCGAAGGTCTTCAGACCGGTCGCGACCTCGTGCTGCACCCCGACCTCACGGTGGCGACATTCACCGGGTCGGTGCGCGGCGGACGCGCCCTCTTCGACCTCGCGGCCTCGCGCCCGACGCCGATCCCCTTCTACGGCGAGCTCGGCAGCGTGAACCCCGTGTTCGTCACGGCGAATGCAGCTGCGGCGCGCGCCGAGCAGATCGCCACCGGCTTCGCCGGCTCGATGACGCTCGGTGTCGGTCAGTTCTGCACGAAGCCCGGCGTGCTGCTCGTTCCCCGCGACGCAGGGCTCGAACCGCTCGTCGTCGACGCGGTGCGGGCATCCAGCGGAGGCGTCATGCTCGACGACAAGATCCGCGACGGCTTCTTCACCGGCCTCGGCACCCTCGCCGAGCGCTCCGACGTCGAGCTGCTCGCGGGCGACCCGACCAGCGCGGATGTGCCGACCCCGACGCTCTACGCGACGGACGCCGCCGCTCTGCTCGCCCACCCGCACGAGCTGCTGGAGGAGCACTTCGGCCCCGCGGCCCTTCTGGTCAGATACGACTCGGCCGACGAGGCCGTCGCGGTCGCGGACGCGCTCGAGGGCCAGCTGACGGCGACCGTGCAGGGCGAGGACGACGACGCAGATGCCGCCACCCTCGTCTCCGTGCTGGCCGACAAGGCAGGGCGCGTGCTCTTCAACGGATGGCCCACCGGCGTCTCTGTGACGTACGCACAGCAGCACGGTGGGCCCTACCCCGCGACGACCGCACCGCACTTCACCTCGGTGGGCACGGCATCCATCGACCGCTTCCTGCGCCCGGTCGCCTACCAGGACGTGCCGGATGCCGCGCTGCCGCCGTCGCTGCAGAACGCGAATCCGTGGGGTATCCCGCGCACCGTCGACGGTCACGCGGAGCCCGCGCCCGCAGTCGGGTACGAGCGCTAGGGCGTCACGAACCGCCCGTCGGCGGCATCCTGCGGCGCCTGCTCCTTGAGCTTGAAGTGCTGCTTCTTGCCCGTCGCCGTGTATGGCAGCTCCGTCACGAACGCGTAGCGACGCGGACGCTTGTAGTCGGCGAGCGCCACGCTCGCACGCAGGTAGGCATCGAGCTCACGAGCGGCGGCCACGGCGTCCTCGAGCTTGCCGTCGCGGGGCTGCACATAGGCGACGACGACCTCGCCCCACTGCTGGTCGGGCAGCCCGACGACGATCGAGTCGGCGACGCCCTCGTGCGAGGCGAGCACCTCCTCCACCTGCACCGGATGCACGTTCTCGCCGCCGGAGATGATCATGTCGTCCTTGCGCCCGACGATCGTGACGATCTCGTTCTCGTCCCAGGTGGCGAGGTCACCGGGGTACACCCATCCGTCGCGGAACTTCTCCGCCTGCTCCGTCGGGTTGCCGAGGTAGGCGTATCCGCTTTTCACCGTGCGCATGATGACCTCGCCGATCTCCTGGCCGTCCTTCTTTGCGTGCTCGTCCGGCGTTGCGATGCCCTCCTGGTAGACCCTGACGACCGCGACGTCGTCGTCGAGGCAGGCGCGCCCGGCGGCACCGGCGGCGTCCGGCAGGTCATCCGGCCGCAGGTAGGTATTCCAGAACGCCTCGGTCGTTCCGTAGCCGTTGGCGATGCGCGGCGTGAGCACGCTCTGGTAGCGAAGCGCTGCCGCCCGGTCGAGCGGCGCCCCCATGGTGACGATGCCGTGAAGGGATGACAGGTCTCTCGGTTGTGCCTCCTGGGCATCCGCGAGGCGCTCGAGGTTGGTCGGAGCCCCGATCACGTAGGTCAGCCTGTGGTCTTGCACGCTGTCGAGCACGACGTCGGGGTCGAACCGCGGCAGCGTCACCACCTCTGCGCCGACGAAGAACGCGGTGTTCGGCCCGGCGCAGTAGTTGCCTCCGCGGTGGAACCACGGCGACATGTTCATCGTCTTGTCGGTCGGCGCGAGCGG
>JBQCJQ010000053.1:0-4261 GCA_051952615.1 Humibacter sp. | reverse complement strand
CGCGCGACGGCGCCGCGCGGAAGTTGCGGATCAGCAGGTTCAGCCCGTCGCCCTTGGCCCCGTTGATGTTCGAGGAGACGTGCCCGAGGCCGCCGATGATGTCGAGGCGCACGGTGCTGACGCCGGAGCCTCCGTCGGCGGTGACGAGGCCGTTCGTCAGGAACGTCGACCCGGACTGCAGGGTGCGCAGCACGAATTTGTCGTTGCCGCCGCCCGCCTCGAGCCGCAGCTCGGCCAGGTTGTGGTTGACGATGAACGTGTCGTTTCCGAGCCCGCCGTAGATGGTGGTCGGGAAGCTGATGCCGTCGCTGACGTATCCGGAACCGGTCTTCACCGTCGGGAACGAGTCCTCGGGGTGCACGTCTGGGGCGACCCGCGGCACCGTGTAGAGCTGGCCGATGATGAAGGTGTCGTTGCCTGCGCCGCCGTTCAGCGTGGTGATCGCGCTGTTGTCATCCACCGCGAACACGTCGTTGCCGCCGAGCCCGTTCACGGTCAGGCGCGCGTTGATGTGGTCGTCGTAGTCGATCCGCTCCGCGGCAAGGGTGGAGTGCAGCAGCGCGACGAACGCCGGCTGCTGCGCCTGCGGCTCGTCGGGGATGATGGATGACCCGCGCAGCAGGAACACGTCGGGCCCGTCCGAGCCGTTGACGGTGAGCGTGTTGAGGCCGCCGCGGGCTCCCGTGTTGAGCACCTCGATGCGGTAGTCGTGGTTCAGCGGATCCACGCTGCCCCAGGTCGTGACGACGTAGGTGTTGTTGCCGAGCTCGCCGTCGAGGTGGAGCGTGTCGCGAACTTGCTGGCCGTTGTACGGGTCCCCCGAGGTGTCGAGGTGGGTGGTCGTCATCGTCTGCAGGTGGTCGACGACGAAGGTGTCGTTCCCGTCCGGGACGCCGGCGATGGCGGAGGGCCCGCCGTAGACATCCGTCTGCCCGCCGAGGTAGGTGTGGTCGAAGACGAACGTGTCGTTGCCCGCGCCACCGAAGATGTGAGTCGGCTCGCCGCTCAGCGTCCCGCCGAAGTAGAGGGTCGATCCGACCGGAGCCGACGGATCCTGCCCGTATTCGGCGTAGATCGTGACGGTGGCGCCCTGGATGATCGCGCCGGCCGGCTCGAACAGGTTGTCGCCGACCTGGAGAAGGATGTCGGTGCCCGGCGCCTGCGCGAGCGCACTGCCCGCCACGATGCGACCCTGCGTGACGACATCCGCTCCGTCGAGGGTCTGACCGTCGTTCACGATCGTCAGGTCTGACGTTCCGCTGCCGTCGTACGGCACGGCCAGCCGCACGCTGCCGAACATCGACTCGGCGCGCAGCACGGTGAGCGGGCCGGCGACCTCGGTGATGTCGATCTCGGCCGGCGGGTCGGCGCCGACCGGGAGCGACGGCGTGCGGTCGGTCAGGGCGTACAGTCGGCCGCCGGCGGCGGTGTCGATGTTGAAGGTCGCCCCCGTCGCGCCGATCGAGCCGTTGTGCGCGATCAGGTCGATGTTCGCGCCCGAGACCTGCACGGCATTCGTCGGGTCGTTGTCGAGGATCGAGCCGTTGTTGTTCGTCAGCGCCACGTCGCCGGTGAAGGAATCCACGAGCCCGACGTACAGGTCGCCGGTGGTCTGGGTGAGGTAGATGCCGTTGTTCGCGAGGGCGAGCACGCTGCCCCTTGCGGCGTTCGAGGAGTGGATCTCGAGGTAGTTCGCGTTCGGGGTCACATAACCGATGCCGCCGAACAACGCGATCATCGTGATCGTGTTGCCCGTGACGCGCGCGCTGCCGTCGTGGATGGCGTCGACGTCGAAGATGGAGGCGCCGGCGGAGTCGGCGGCGATGAGGGTGACATCCGAGTTCGTCGACGTGATGGTGCCGATGCGAAGGTCGCTGACCGTCTCGGTGTCGACGATCGAGCCGTTCGTGTAGAGGTCGATCTCGCCGACGCCGTCCTGGGTGGAGAACGGCACAGCGAGCTCGGCCCCGGTGAGCGTGGCGTCGACGTTGGTCGTGACCTGAAGGTTCAGGTTCGCCTTGGCGGCCGTGTGGATGACCCGGATGTCGTTGCCCGCGCTGAGGTCGGGGAACACGTACGTGCTGTCGTACGGCTGGTTCGACGTTCCGAAGGCGGTGAGCACGAGCGAGAGGTCGTACGACGGCGTCTGGTCCGGGTGGAAGTAGACCTTGTACTGCCCGGTCGGCGGGAACGTGGCGCCGATGTGGTCGGAGTTGTAGACGTTCACCTGCAGGTAGTCGGACGAGATGGCGGGCACGTCGTCGCCCTGCAGGCTGTCGCCCAGCACGAGGTCGATGTTGTGACCGGCGTGGATCGGTCCGAGCGTCGGGGTGAACGGCACGGCAGCACCGCGCAGGATCGACGTGATGTCGAGCACGACGTCGACGAGGGCGTCGGCGACCAGGCCGACGAGCCTTGTCGGGTCGACGTTGTCGACGAGGTAGTCGCTCTGCACGAGCTGCACCGGGATGGGCACCCGCACCGTCGTGCCGCCGACCGTCGCGTAGGTGCCGATGGTGCCGGCATCCGCGTAGATCGCCAGCGTGTTGGTGGTGATCATCGGCGAGTCGGGGCCGGCGAGGATGTCGCCGTGCTGGTTGTCGATGCGGGTGGAGCCGATCGGGTTGTAGATCCAGCCGTCGATCACCAGCTGCGGGGTTCCGCCGCCGTCGAGGTAGTTCTCGATGTCGGCCGCGGTGGGCGTGAAGATCGGGGTGCCGACGCTGAAGCGGAACGCCGAGCTGTCGACCACTTCGATCTGCATGGTCGCGACCGTGCCGGTCAGGTTCACGACGCCGACACCGTGCACGACCATGCTGCGGCTGGAGTGGTTGTAGAGCCTGACGAAGTCGAAGGTGTTCTGCACGGTGAACGAGCCGGCCGTGCCGGTGAGCGTGCTGGCCGGCGCCGTCGCGTTGTTCGGCTGCGTCGTCGGCGTGTTGGCGTGGAAGATCACGGTCGCGCCGCCGGTGTTCGCGATGTTCTGCACCTCGATGATGCGCCCGATCGGAATGGTCGAGCCGAGGGCATAGGTGTTCCCAAGGTCGTCTTTCACGACCACGCCGTAGAGCTTCGTGATGGTGCCGGTCGCATCGATCTCGAGCTGTGGGTCTGGCGCATGCAGGTACACGGTCGCGTTCCACACGATGGTGCGCTGCGCGTTGTTGGTGTCGCTGCCGCCGCGGCCTCCGCCGTCGAACACGGCTCCGTCGCGGTCGCGCTGCCAGGTCCAGCCGAGCTCGTTCTGCAGCGCCTCGACGTCGAGCAAGCCGGTGCGGATGACCGCGCCCGCCTGGGAAGTGACGTTCGACGTGCTCTGGTAGTTGTTCGTGGCATCGGAGTCGGTGTCGCCGCCGAAGCAGCCGCAGTTCGCGTTCGAGTGGGCGATCAGCAGGATGTTGTCGTGGGCGGCGGTGAGCGTGACCGACTCGTATCCGACGATCTTGGTGTTGTTCTCGATCAGCAGCGTCGAGTTCGAGGTGACGTAGACGTTCGCGGAGGCCCGTGATCCTGCGCCGAGCGCCGTCGCGTGCGTGTATCCCTGGTTGTTCAGGGTCATGCCGCTGACGTCGGAGGTGAGGTTGACGGTGTCAGCGGTGATCGCGGCCCCCGGCTGGATGTCGACGGTCGTGTTGTCGGTGACGTTGATGTCGCAGCCCGGTCCGCCGCACCGCCCGGCGTTGGCATCCGCTCCGAGGCCTCCGGCCTCCGCGTGCGTGCTCACGTTGGAGTACGCCTGGCTCTGCGCACCGAGGTTGGCCGCCCTGCCGGCCGTGAGGTGTCCCGCGATGTTCGTCGTCGCGGTGATCGTGAGGGTCGCGCCCGCGTCGGACTCGACGCCGGAACCGAGCCCCTCTGCGCTGGACTGGCTGGAGGCGTCTGCCTGTCCGACCGTGACGGGTGCGATAGTGATGTCGTCTCCGGCCGTGAGCGTCGATCCGGTGCCGACGGTCACGATGGTCGACGTCGTCACGGTCGAGGTGCCCTCCGCGCTGCCGATCGCGACGAGGCCGCCTCCGCTGTTGGACGCGTTGGCGTCGACTCCGGCGTTGGAGTTCGTGGTCACCGTGATGCTGCCGCCGGCGGTCAGTGTCGCCCCGTTGCCGCTCGTGACGGTGACCGCCGCGGTCTCGCTCGCTGTCGGAGTGGCGTTGGAGGACGAGATGAACCCGCCTCCCGAGCCATCCACTGTCGCCGTGGACTTCTGTCCGCCGCCGGGCGTCGTGCCACCGATGCCGAGGGCGGTCAGGGACTGCGTTCC
>JBQCJQ010000052.1:0-5051 GCA_051952615.1 Humibacter sp. | reverse complement strand
CGGGGGAGCGCCACGCGAGCGGGACGCCCCGCCATGCGGCGTATCCGATGTCGAGTCCGCGGGAGGCGAGCACCTCATGATCGAATCCTCCCGTCACCCGGCTCTCGAGCACTCGCGCCGCGTCCATACTGCCGGGCACCCCGTAGCGCTCGACGACCTCGGCGGCCCAGGAAGAGTGCGGCAGCAGCCCAGAGACGCGGAGGCCGTCGACCGAAAGCCCGTCCACGTTCGCGCTCATCGCGGGGTGGACGCCGGCGGGCGGCAGAGCAGGGCCCGGCCTCGACCGACCAGGTCGACCGGTCCCGATGACGCGGGGACGAGAACCGTCGACCCGGCGGTCGCAGTCACGTCGCCCTCGGCCGAATTGAGCACAATGTCGCCCTGCACGACGACGAAGACGCCGAACCCTTCCGGGAGTCGCGAGACCTCTGCGACATCGATCCGGTCGAGCCGGAAGTACTGCTCGGTATCGTCGGCGAGAGTCGGGCCGGGGCCAGGCGAGCGGCGAATGAGCGATTCGATCCGTTTCGGTGCGGCTGCGCTGCGATCGATCGCACGCAGCGCCGTCGGGAAGCCGAGCCCGAGGTGGCCATGGCGCGCACCGTCGAGCTCGAAACCGCGCCATTCGACCAGGATGGACAGGTCCTCCGGCTGCTGAACCTCCAAGAGGAGGACTCCGCGTCCGATCGCGTGTAGCAGGCCTGGCGGCACGAAGACCGTGTCGCCAGCGGATACCTCAACGGTGTGCATCCGCTGCAGGAGTCGCTCGACCTCCTGCGCCTCCACAATTCGCTGGAGCGCCGCTTCCGAGATGGCCTCCGTGAGCCCGAGGTGAACGGTCCCGTCGGTGAGCAAGTACCAGGCTTCGGCCTTGCCGTGGGCGGCCTGCAGATGGGTGGCAGCAAAGCGATCGTCGGGATGCGCGTGCACAGGGAGTCGCTGGCCCGCGTCGAGAAGCTTGACCAGGAGCCGCGGGTCGGAGCCGAAGGACCGCACGTGCTCGGCGCCGAGCCACTCGAGCGGAGAATCACGGATCCGGTCGGCGAGAAGCGTGCCATCCGGTAGGATGGTAAGCCCAGCCCGCGGCTCGCCCCGGACCGTCGTGACCGAGGCGATCCAGTCCTCCGGCGTGTGCGGACGGGCAGCGGGGCCGGCGAGTGTGGTCCCGCTCGTGGACAGCCGGTCCGCATCGGCGGCACCCAGGGTGAGTCCGCGCGGACCGTCCGAGACCGCCGCGACGCCTGCACCCCACCCGAGGAGGAGCTCGACGAGCTGGTCCGGGGTCGCCGTGGGCTCGTGAAGGGCCGAGCGGAGGTCATCCACGCTCGGCGACGCGATGTCGACGAGCGGCATGGCGCGACCGAGCAGGTCATACCAGTCGACACCACTTGACGCATCAACGACGGCGAGATCCAGACTCGTGACCGCTCCGGCCGTACGTGCACGCTCGAGGAGCGTAAGAAGTCCGGCTCCGCCGTCGGCGATGAGCGCCGGGAGCAGCGAAGGGTAACCGACGTGGACGATGTCGGCTCCGTCGACATGGGCCTCGTCACCGTCGAACGCCGCGTTCGCACCTGAATGATGGAGGAACGCCCGATCGGCGCCATCGGGTTCGACGACGAGAGAATAGGAGGTACCCTGCCCCGGCGTAACGATGGGTTCACCCGCCAGGCCCGAACGGGCGACGAGCCGGGACGCGAGCAGTCCTAGTTCATCGTCTCCGACCCGCGCCGCGATCGCGACGTCGTGGCCAAGCGCCGTGAGCGCGATGCCGGTGTTCGCCACGCTTCCGCCCAGGCGGAGGGAGAGAGGCCCGATCTCGCTCAGCCCGCCCGGCTCCACGACGAAACGGTGGGTCCGCGGAACGAGGTCGACGCAGAGGTGACCGGCTAGGAGGATCATCGCAGCGTCTCCCGCTTGCCCGTGGTGTGCGACCGGATCCCCGCTGCGAAGATCGTGTGCGTTGCCGCGGCCTCTTCGGGGCGCACGGTGCCGAAGCGCTCGCCGAGCTCGCCCGCGCGTTCCGCGAGGTACGACGCCCACATCTGCAGGATGGCGTCGGGGAACCCGAACTCGAAGTTCGGTCCGGTCACGGTGGGCCAGACCGATTGGCTGCCCGTGTCGATCTCCTTCCACACCTGTTCCCTGCCGACGCCCGGGATGTCCTCGACTCCGAACACCTGGAGGAGCTTGGGATTCTTCGTGCTGAAGCGGACGCCCCCGTCGAGACCGATTGCCTCGAACTCCCAGGTGTTCTTCTGGCCGGGGTCGATCCGCTTGGTCTCGGTCGTGAGCGGGAACCGCTCTCCGTCGTGGACGGCCCACGAGTGCAGGACGGCGTTGTCCCAGGTGTCGCACGGCTCCGGCTCGCCGTGCGGGCCGGGCCGTTCTGTGACGATGTTCTGAAGCACCCCGTACACGGATTCCGGCTGCCAGCCGAGCCGGAGCGGCACATGCCACGTGTGCATTCCGAGGTCGTTGAGCACCCCGGCCCCACCGCAGAACCGGGCCTGTCGCTTCCAGTTGAGCGGCTTCTCCACATCCACGTCGCTCGAGTGCAGGAACGTGTTCCGCGCTTCGACGATCCGGCCCAGGGCGCCAGAGTGGACGTAGTCGATCGCCCGCTGTGCCCCTGGGAAGAACGGCATCTCGCTGGAGCAGCGCACGAACGACTCCGGGTGGGACGTCGCGGCGGCGAGGATGGCGCGCGAGGCCGCCGCGTCGATGCCGAAAGGCTTCTCGGCGAGCAGGCTCTTGCCCGACTCGATCACGTCGACGTAGATCTGCTGGTGGAGGTCATGCCGTACCGCCACGTAGATGACGTCGATGTCATCGTCCTCCAGGAGTTCACGGTAGTTGGTGACCGTCCTGGTTACGGTCGGGATGGCCGTGAACCAGGTCAGCGCCGCGGGGGAGATGTCGCAGACTGCGACCAGCTCGGGCCGTACGGGGTGGTCGATCAACGCGGGCCAGCGCTGGATCGCGGTCGCGATCTCGCGCCCCATCAGACCACCGCCGATGATGGCGATCCTGACGGCCGCCGTCATCGCTGGCCTCCGATCAGTTCCAGCGCGGTCTGTACCCCGGCGCCTTGGTGCAGCACGGCCATCAGGGCACGTGTGATTCCGGCGGGGTCGGGGTGCTGGATGATGTTGCGCCCGTAGACGATTCCGGAGGCGCCGCTGGCCAGGACCGCGATCGTGCGTTCGAGCAGTGTGCGGTCATCGACGCGTCCGCCCCCGCGGACCAGAACCGGGACGTCGCCCGCGGCGACGATCACGTGTCGGTAGTCCTCGATGTCGTCGGTGGGGTCGGCTTTGATGAGGTCGGCACCGAGCTCCCGTGCCTGCCGGACGAGCGTGACGATCTTGGCAGTGTCGCCGTCGACCATATACCCGCCGCCCGCCTTCGTGTTGTCCTGCATGACGAGGGGCTCGACCATGAGCGGCATCCCGTAGCGGGTCGCCTGTTCGCGCAGCGACATGATCGACTCGATGTTGGCCTCGCGGATCTCCGGGTGCCCGGGGATCTGCATCAGGTTCGCGCATACCGCCACGGCGTCGAGACGGACGGCCTCCTCGATCGCGTTCGGCACATGCTTGCTGAAGATGTGGGAGTCGAGCGGCGTGCCGTACACGTTGGCGACGTCGGTACGGAGCACGAGAGCGGGTTTGTGCTTTCCCGGTATCGACTGGAGCAGGCGCGCCTGGCCGAGAGTCAGCTGGATCGCGTCGGGGCCGGCGTCGACGAGGGTCGTCACGACCGAGCGCATGTTCTCGATCCCGGTCAGGAAGGAGGGCTCCCCGAAGAACCCGTGGTCGACAGCGACGTCGAGGGCGCGCCCGGAGCGAGCGTCGAACAGGCGGTTGAGACGGTACTGCGGCATCAGATGCAGTCCTTCCTGGTGCGGCGGAGGTAATCGATCCGGGCGGTCACGGCGGCGTCGGTCAGGGCAGAGGGGAAGGCGTCGAAGCCGTGAAAAGCTCCGGGCCAGAGGTGAAGTTCGACCGGTACGCGGGAGTGGGCCAGACGCGAGGCGAAGTCGAGGCACTCGTCGCGGAAGATGTCGGCGTCGCCTACTTCGAGGAAGACGGGAGGCAGGCCGCTCAGGTCCTCCGCACGAGCTGGCGCGGCGTACGCGGGGACTTCGTCCACGCCGGCCAGGTAGGCGTTCCAGCCGACCAGGTTGGACGTCCGGTCCCAGAACGGTTCATCGTCGAGTTCGTGGGTGGACGGCGTCGCATTGCGGTCGTCGAGCATCGGCTGCAGCAGCATCAGCTGCTGGATCAGGGGAGTGCCGGCGTCTCGCAGACGCAGGGCCAGGCCGGCGGCGATTCCCCCCCCGGCACTCCCGCCCAGCACGACGATCCGCGCACGGTCGATCCCGAGCGAGGAGCTGTTCCCGGCAGTCCACTCGAGGGCTGACTGGCAATCGTCGAGCGCCGCGGGAAAGGGATGCGTTGGGGCGAGCCTGTACTCGGGCGAGACGATCGTCGCGCCGATCGCGGTGGCGAGTTCCGCGAGCGCCCTCACGCCGGAGTGCGCGCTCCCGGCCACTAGTCCCCCACCGTGGATGTGGAAGATGGCGGTGCCGGTGGTCCGTGCCGGGGTGAGGACCGTGACGGGGACGGGTGAGACGGGAGTCGCGAAGTGCGTGACCCGAACGCCGGAGTTGCGCACCGCATCGAGGTCCGACAAGGGGACGCTCATTTCGGCGCGCAACCGCGGAATGTCGTCGACCGATCGCAGCAGCGACGTGCCTTCGCGCTCCGGATACGCAGCCATCAGCTCGGAATCGACAGGAGGGGTAGTTCTCATGCCGTGACCTCAGCGCCCGAGTGCGGTGCCCTGTCGCTGTTCCCAGCCGACGGCGAACAGGTTCATGGTCGCGCCGTTGGCAGGGTGCTCCGCGCACACGTCGTGGTTCAGCGTGACACCCAGGCCGGGTCGATCCGGGCGGGAGAAGGCGCCCGTCAGCTGGTCGACGGTAGGTGCCTCATCGACGATCTGCTGGACCCACGGATCGGCGAAGTCGTTGAAGTGCTCGAGGA
>JBQCJQ010000051.1:0-3203 GCA_051952615.1 Humibacter sp. | reverse complement strand
GCTCGACGTCGTGGCCGCACCGGAGCAGGACCACAGGCCGGTCATCCGCGAGCAGTACGCGCGCTACGCCGAGCTGGCCGCAGCGGGGAGCTGACGGCCCGGCACGGCGGCGTTTCGACACCCGCGGGTTGAGGAGCGGGCCCCCAACCGTCGAGGTAAAGCACCACTCACAGGGCCGCCGCGACCTCGCCGACGCGCGAGAGGTACGCCGCCAGGTCGGGCTCGTCGCGCGGCGGGAGCAGGATGACGCGGTCCACGCCCGCGTCGGCGAAGCGTCGAACGCCCGTCGCCACCTCGGCCACGGTTCCCGTGACGACTCGCTGATCCAGGTCGCTCGGCACAGGGCCGCCCCAATCGGCAGCGAGGCGTTGCGCGCCACCCTCGCCGAACGCGGCCATCACGTACGCGACGATGTCGTGGCGTCCCCCTTCGCCCGGCCCGAGATCCGCTTCACCGCGTCCGGCTTCGGCTCGGCCCGCGCGCACCTCCGAAGCGGAGTGCGCGATCTGGTCGACGGTGTACCGGCTGTCGAGCACGGTGCCGTCGGCGACCGCACCGCTGAGTCGCAACGTTTTCGGACCTTCCGCGGCCGCGTACACCCTCGGAACCACGGACGGCGGCCAGTCCAGGCGCACGGCGTCGAGCGTCACATATCGCCCGTCCACGGTCACCTCGTCACCGGCCAGCAGGCCTCGCAGTGCCGGCACGTACTCGCGCATCAGGGTGAGAGGTGAGGCGACGCGGGCGCCGACCTTCGACATCCAGGACTGCACGCCGTGGCCGACACCGGGGAGCAGCCTGCCGGGAAAGAGGCGGGCGATCGTGGCGATCTCCATCGCGGTGACGGCGACATTGCGGAGTGGCATCGGGGAGATGCCGATACCGACCTTCAGCCTCGACGTGACGGCCAGGGCAGCGGATGCCGCAGCGAACGCCGACTCGCGAAAGCAGTCCTCCCACAGCCACAGGTCGCTGAGGCCGGCACGTTCCGCGGCGAGCGCCGCTTCGGGCAGGGCCTCTGGCGGGTACGGATACGGACTGAAGATGGCACCGACGCTGGTCATGCTCCGACTCTGCCACTACCCGGTGACACCTCCGCGACCTTTGTCCTCCCCGACTGCGTGCCCTCCCACACACGTGCCCTCCCCAACACATGCCCTCCCCACACGTACCCTCCCGCACGGCGTGCCCTCCCACACGCTGCTGGAAATCGGAGATCTGCGGCGACACGCCGACCACGGGCCCTCGTGCGGCGTGTCGGGCTGGATCTCCGATTTCCAGCATGGCCGGGAGAGGGCAGTCACATCGGGGTAGGGGGTTCACGTGGCAATGGCCGGCGGTGGCAGAGGGCAGCCGTGGGTGAAGTGCTGAGGTGAGAAGGGCCGCGTGAGTGACTCTCAGCCTGGCGGTGCCTCAGTAGCGGGCGGCGAGGGTGCGGCCGGCCTCACGGAGCCAGGTCAGCGGGTCCGCGATGGCTGCGGAGACGTCACCCGCGAGCTCGGTGAGCGAGGCGGATGCCGCGAAGCCGCGCGGCTCGACCGTCAGGGATCCCGCGACGACGGCGGCCGCGACCCCGAGCTCGTGCGCACGGCCCGCGACGATCGCCGGAGCCTTGCCGGAGTCGGTCTGCGCGTCGTAGCGCCCCTCTCCGGTGATCACCAGGTCGGCGGACGCGATGGCGGCGTCGAGTCCGACCGCATCGGCGATGGTGGACGCACCGGACGCCAGCTGCGCACCCCAAGCGAGCAGCCCGAAGCCGGTTCCCCCTGCTGCGCCGGCGCCAGGGGTCGCCGGGTCGACGGTGCGTCGAACCGAGCCCGCTGGCGATGCGGCCGGACCGTCACCGTCGATCGTCCCGGCGGTTGCCGCGCCGACCACGTCGGCCCAGTGGGCGAGGGCTGCGTCGAGGGCGTCGCGTTGCGGGGCATCCGCACCCTTCTGCTCACCGAAGACGTGCGCGGCACCGGATGCCCCGAGCAGCGGGTTCGTCACATCGCTCAGCACGAGCGCGCCGGCGGGCGGCAGCGCGCGCAGCTTGGAGAGGTCGACGGATGCCACCTCAGGGAGCGCCCCACCGCCGAGCAGCACCGACATGCCGTCGGCATCGAGGAGCCGAGCGCCGAGGGCGGTGAGGACGCCTCCCCCGCCATCCGTCGAGGCGCTTCCGCCGATGCCGAGCAGCAGTCGGGAGACGCCCTGGTCGAGTGCCGCGGCGATGGCCTGCCCGAACCCGAGCGTGTGAGAGTACATCGGGTCGAGTCGCTGCATCAGGGGGAGGCCGCTGGTCTCCGCGAGCTCGACGACACCGGTGCCGCCTGGCAGTTCGGGGGTGGCGGGCAGGAGCATCCAGGATGCCTGTACCCGGCGCCCATCCGGACCGGTGACGATGACCGGCATGCGACGCGATCCGGGGACGGCGATCTCGAACGCGTCGAGTGTGCCCTCTCCCCCGTCGGCCATGGGCAGCTCGATGAGCTCGTCGTCGGGGCGTGCATCGCGCCATCCCTCCGCGATGGCGTTGGCGACCTCGACGGCGGAAGCCGAGCCTTTGAAGGAGTCAGGGGCGATGACGACGCGCATGGTTCTACTCTGCTGCATTCGATGCTGGTTCCAGATCACGCCGTCGGTCTCCCTGCGGCTCTGCACCGCCAAGTGGTCGCCACTTGCTGCGGGATGCACCCCGCGGAACCCATACAAAGTGGCGACGGCTTGCTGGGAGGGCGAGCAGGCATCTCACGAACGCAACACGCCCACGAATTCGGCGGCGTGTACGCCGAATTCATCGCGACCACGCACTCGGCCAACCGCGGCGTGCCGGGCGGGGACCGGCGCGCACATTACAGCCACGGCACGACTACGCGGGTGAAGGCTTCTGCGGTGGCGGCTGCGACCTCGGGGTAGGGGCGGGCCCAGACATCCGCGTTGAAGATCTCGGCCTCGATGTCGCCCGTGTAGCCGGCCGCGACGACGGCGCGCGTCATCGGTCCGAAGTCGATGTGCCCATCACCCGGGATGCCCCGGCCGAGCAGGTTGTCTGCCGGCAGCGGGGTGAGCCAGTCGCACACCTGGTAGCTCGCGATGCGGCCGAGCTCGCCCGCGCGGGCGATCTGCGGCAGCACCTCAGGGTCCCACCAGATGTGGTACGTGTCGACCACGACGCCGACCGTCGGCCCCGCCTCGACCGCGAGGTCGATGGCCTGCCC